>DASZWV010000358.1:0-6022 GCA_035546115.1 Phycisphaerales bacterium | reverse complement strand
CGAAGCCTCGCTTGCCCGAATCCGGCGACGGCTTCACCTTCGCCCACTCCGAATCCGGGAACACGAACGCGGCGGAGATCTCCCGCGGCCGGTCGCCGCGGTAGTTGTAGAAGATCACCGTGTCGCCGCTGGTGATCCGCGAGGCCCGGATCGCATCGTGCGACTCCCCCACCGCCGTCGGCGTGATGAACTCATCGCCCCGGAGCGTCTCGCCGGATGGGCGGTCGTAGTACCCCTGGATCGCGCCCTCGAAGTTCGGCGCGGCCGGAAACTCGCCGCGCCCGGTCAGCACGTCGTACGCGAGCGCCACCCGCTCCCAGCGATTGTCGCGGTCCATCGCGTAGTAGCGCCCGGCGATGGAGGCGATGTGCCCGACGCCGATGGTGCGCAGCTCGCGATCGACGCGCCGGGCGAACTCCAGCCCCGTGAAAGGCCCGGTGTCGCGACCGTCGGTGAACAGGTGGATGTACACCCGCGTCTGGCGCAGCACGTTGCAGGCCCGGACGAACGCGTAGAGGTGCGAGAGCAGCCCGTGCACGCCCGCGTCCGAGGCGATGCCCATGAGATGGACCGACTTGCCCGCATCCCGCGCGGCCTCGATTCCCGCCCGCACCACCGGGATCGAGTCGAAGCCGCGCTCCATCGTCCTGGTGATCGTGCGCGACTCCTGCTCGACGATGCGGCCGGCGCCGATGTTCTGGTGGCCGACCTCCGAGTTGCCCATCGTTCCGTCGGGGAGACCGACGTCTTCGCCGCTGGTCTTGATGAGCGTCCACGGCCAGTCGCGCCGGAGGCCGTCGGCGACCGGGGTGCGGGCCAGTTTGACGGCGTTGAACGAATCGTGCTCGGGATGGGGATTCTCGCCCCAACCGTCGCGGACGATCAGGACGAGGGGCGTGTTCTTCGGTTTGGCGGACATGCCAAAGCGTAGTGCGAACCGCGCCCCCCAGCGACAAGGCCCACGCGCCCCAGCCCCCAGCCCTCGGCGCTCGCCACCCGGCCCCTACTTCTCCGCGGTGATGTAGCAGATCCAGCTCGCGCACGCCTCGCCCTGCTCGGAGGCGGTGAACACGCCGTTGCCCTCGCCGTCCTTGTCGTCGCCCTCCCAGTACACGGTGGTCCGCTTGAAGCCCGCCTCGGCGAGCAGATCGCGAACTTCTCTCAGACCCCAGAGTCGCCAGTTGTAGGTGAACGCGTTGCGGATGCGCGAGCCGTCCGGGAACGCGAAGTGGATGTGGCACACAAGGTCGCCGGTGATCGGGTTGTACCGCTCCTGCTGCCAGATGTACGTGAACGGCGATGCGAAGCCGGTCACGCTGAACTCTGCGTCGCCCTTTCCCGCGCGCGGGATCGGCCGGCGCTCCGTGATCTCCCGGAGCGCATCCGAGCCGCCGTAGAAATCCAGGAAGAACACGCCGTCGCCGGCCAGATCTTCACGCACCCGCCGGAAGTACGCCAGCAGCGTCGCTCGGTCGCGGAAGATCCAGAACGAGAAGTTCATCGCCAGGATGCAGTCGAGCGTGCCGCGGAGATCCGGGTGGGCGGCGAGCACGTCGGATTCCCGCAGCTCGATCCGGGAACGGGCCGCGGGCGTCAGCCGGGAAATGTTGTGTTTTCGGCCCCAATCCAGGGGCACGGGGTCCAGATCGAAGCCGTAGGCCACGTTCCGCGGCCGCCGCCGGACCCACTCGCAGGAGGTGTTCGCGGTGCCGCAGAAGTCCTCGCGCAGACGATGCGCCGTCCGGCCACGCAAGGCCCGGAAGGTCTCATCCACAAAGTCGATCTCGGCCTCCGGGCACTGAACGGCCCGCTGGTAGCAGTCGTACTTATCGGCACGCGCGGCCAGTGGGGTTGCGCGGGTTCCGCGGGCATTGGCTTGGTTTGGTCGCTTTGGCATGGTCTGGAAAAAGGGCGGATGGTACCGCCGAGCCGATGTATTTCGAGCGAACACCGGGCGGGGAATCGGGTCCAAACGCCTAAACTCCTGGCCCCGCGGAGCGGGGACATGGAGGAGGGCGGTTCGAAGGAGAGTGCGGCATGCGTCTGACGATGGTCGGAACCGGGTACGTTGGGCTGGTCACGGGCGTGTGCCTCTCGAACACCGGCAACGAGGTCCTCTGCCTCGACACCGACGCCCGCAAGATCGAGGTCCTCAAGCAGGGCGGCTGCCCCATCTACGAGCCCGGCCTCACCGAGCTCATGGAGCGCAACATCGCCGCCGGACGGCTGAAGTTCTCCACCGATCCCCGGTCCGCCCACCGCGACGCCGACATGATCTTCATCTGCGTCGGCACGCCCAGCGATGAGCGCGGCCACACCGACCTGAAGTACATCCAGAGCGCCGCCGACGACATCGCCGACGTGCTCAAGAGCCTCGGCCCGAACCAGAAGCCCAAGATCATCGTCGTCAAGAGCACCGTGCCCGTGGGCACCACCTTCATGGTGCGCGACCGCATCCGCGCCCGCGTCGGCCCCGAGATCCCCTTCGAGGTCGCCGACAACCCCGAGTTCCTGAAGGAGGGCGCGGCGATCGACGACTTCAACAAGCCCGACCGCGTGGTCGTGGGAGTCGAGAAGGAGTGGGTCGGCGAGGCCATGAAGGACCTGTACGACCCGTTCGTCCGCAACGGCCACCCCATCTACATCATGGACGTGCTCTCGGCCGAGATGGTGAAGTACGCCAGCAACAACTTCCTGGCGACCAAGATCAGCTTCATCAACGAGATGGCCAACCTCTGCGAGGCCTACGGGGCGAACATCAGCCGCGTCCGCGAGGGCATGTGCTCGGACAAGCGCATCGGGCACCAGTTCCTGTACCCCGGCCTGGGCTACGGCGGCTCGTGTTTCCCCAAGGACACGCTCGCCTGCATCATGATGGGCGACAAGGCGGGCATCGAGGCGACGCTCAGCAAGAGCGTGCACGCGGTGAACCAGAAGCAGCGCGACCGCTTCTTCGACAAGGTGCTCGGCCACTTCAAGAAGGAGGGCGGGCTGACGGGCAAGACCGTCGCCTTCTGGGGCATCGCCTTCAAGCCTCGCACCGACGACATCCGCGAGGCGCCGGCCCTCACGCTTATGCGCAAGGCCCTCGGCTACGGGGCCAAGTGCCGCGCCTTCGACCCGGTGGCCAACGAGAACGCCAGGCAGGAGCTCGGCGACAGCGTGACCGTCTGCAACGACATGTACGAGGCCATCAAGGGCGCCGACGCCCTCATCGTCTCGACCGACTGGGACGAGTTCAAGAGCCCCGACCTGGACCGCGTCCGCCGGCTCATGAACGGCCGGGTCGTCTTCGACGGGCGCAACCTGTACCGGACCTCGCAGATGGCCCAGGCGGGCTTCCACTACTACTCGGTGGGGCGGGCGGCGGTGCATCCGCAGTAGCACGTCGGCCGATACCCTTCGGCATGCCATCGCCGGGTTCAGCTGCGAGCTGGGATGCGGTTCTCGCCGCGGGAGTCGCCGCGCAGCGGCTCGTTCCCGGCTCCATCGCCGTCGGCGGCGCGGCCGCCGCGCTCTACGCACATCATCGGTTCTCACAGGATACCGATCATCTCGTGCCGGGCCTCGTGACTCGATTCGACTCGGTGCGCGAGAGCCTCGAAGCATCGCCCAGCTGGAAGACCGCGCGCGTGCAGGCGCCCGTCCTGATTCTCGGGAGCATCAACGGCGTGGAGGTTGGCTTCCGGCAGCCTCGCCGAAAGACGCCGGTCGACACGCAGCCTCTCGAGACATCCTCCGGACCGATTGTCGTCCCGACACTCGACGAAATGATCGGCATGAAGGCCTACATGGCGTACAGCCGGAACGCCACGCGCGACTTCCTCGACTTCGCGGCGCTCGCTTCGGTCGCCGGCGAGGCGGCAACGATCGCGTCGGTGCTCAAATCCGACGAGCGCTATGGCGACCTGCAAACGACCTCGGTGCTGCGGGCGATCTGCGGAGTGCTGATCGACCCCCGTCCCTACGATCTGGGGTCGGTCGATCTTTCCAACTACAAGGGCCTGCTTCCCGGGTGGCGTGATTGGAACCGGACCGTCGAGGTCTGCCGCGGGATCGGCCAGCGTGTCGCGGCACAGTCGATCATTGATGCGTAGCACCATGCAACACCGGCACATCCATGACCCCGCCTGGACGCTTGCGGCGATCGACTCCGTACTGGAACGCGGCGATCTTCGAGATTGGCGCGAGTTGTTCGCCGCGGCCCGCCGCGATCAAGCGGTTTCCGAACGAATCCTGCAAGTCGCCCGAAGCCACGACGTTCCCGGCTCGTCGCTGATGGCGATCTATCTCGTCGGCCAGCTGCACCCGAACCTCGTTCGACCGGCGGCGTGATCGCCTTGCAACCGCTCTCCACGCTCCACACGCGCGATTGGATGCATGTCGGCGATCTCGCCACGCGAGAGCGGATCGACTTTCTCTACGCCGACCCGCCCTTCAACACCGG
Source organism: Phycisphaerales bacterium (assembly GCA_035546115.1). GTDB lineage: Bacteria > Planctomycetota > Phycisphaerae > Phycisphaerales > UBA1924 > UBA4658. The sequence goes on along the minus strand of DASZWV010000358.1, from coordinate 1,575 downwards.
CTCCACCAAGCGCTCCCCCCCGAACGCCCACAAGGCCGGGCGCGACGGCTCGCACGCCTACGACGACTCCTTCGGCTCGCCGCGCGAGTTCATCGCCTGGCTCCGGCCGCGGCTCGAGGCGTCGATCCCGCTCATCAAGCCCACGGGGCTCATCTGCATCCACATCGACTGGCGCACCTCGCACCACGTCCGCCTCCTGCTGGATGAACTCCTCGGCGAGGACCGCTTCGTCAACCACCTCGTCTGGTCCTACGGCCTGGGCGGCTCATCGCCGCGGCGGTTCGCGCGCAAGCACGACGACCTCCTGCTCTACTGCCTCGATCCCGACCGCTACTGGTTCGACCCGCCGCGGATTCCCGCGACCAGCAACCGCCTCCGCGGCCAATCCAAGAAAGCCACCGACGTCCTCGACATCCCCTCCATCAACAACATGGCCAGGGAACGCACGGGATATCCAACACAAAAACCCCTCGCCCTGCTCGATCTGCTCGTCCGCGCCTGCTGCCCGCCCGGCGGCACCGTGCTCGATCCGTGCTGCGGCAGCGGCACCACGCTCGTGGCCGCGGCGAGGGCCGGCAGGCGGGCCATCGGCATGGATACGAACCCGGACGCCGTCGGGATTGCCCGAAAACGCCTGAGGGAAGAGGCCCTCTCGGCGTAGGATGCCCCGCATGTGGATCCGCCTGCGCGGCCTGTATTCCCGGCGCGTCGTGAACGTCAACGTGAACATCGTTGCGGCCGGTCTGCTCGCGCTGATCCCGACGCTCCTGGCGGTCCATTTCGTGGAGATCTGGCTGGCCCACGAGACCCGCGTGGGGCACGAGCTCAAGCTCCGGCTCGCCCCGTACCACAAGGTCGTCATCTCCGTCGTCACGTTCTGCGTGGACGTCTGTTCCGATGTGTGCTTCTACTACGCGCTGCACTTCATGGCCAACCACTGGCCGAAAGCGCTCAAGTACAAGCCCCAAGACGATGAGCGGACGAAAGTACCGTTCTTCAAGGACGCCACGCTGGTGCAGTTCCAGCGGATGATCCTCTCCCCGCTTCTCTACACGCTCTGGATCGGCACGCAGCAGGTGCTCATGCAGGGATTCGACGTGCCGAGCGTCTGGGCCACGGCGATCGGATGCTTCTTCGCGGTCGCCGTCGTGCGCACCGTGCACACCGTCTGGATGGTCAAGGCCGCCAAGAAGGCCCTCGCCCACGGCGGCAAGCTGCTCCACGGCCTGGCGCCCAAGGTCTGGTCGGACTCGCAGCCCACGGGCGGCGATGCTCCGCCGCAACAGCGCCCCACCAGCCCCGCCGCCGACCACGCGCACGACGCCGGCAACGGCAAGACCAAATCACCCGAATCCGCGACCGCCTCCCGACGCGGCCACGTCAGTCCTTGAGCGAGAACGGCGAGAAGTCGGTGCCGTGGTCGTAGTGATCCACGCCCTCGGCCCGCTTGAGCCACCCGCAGACCACATACGTCGCGGGCGTCATGACGACCTCGACCGTCACCTTGAAGAACCAGTTGAACCCGATCACCTGCAGCGCCGTGGCCACATCCCACCCCTGGAAGTGATCGAGGAC
>DASZWV010000357.1:0-4428 GCA_035546115.1 Phycisphaerales bacterium | reverse complement strand
CAAACCATGAAGGATTGCCTTGGCCAGTTCGACGGAAGCCGTAAAGAACGTCGGCGAAACTCTTGATCGTGTCTGGCTGCGCCTGCTGGATGTCGGCGATGACTTCCGGTGGAATCCCGTCAAGTTCGTAGGTCTGATACTCGTACCCGGTCCCGATGTATCGTTCCAGGCGTGGCAGGCCAACTTCGTCACCTACGCCCACGCCAACCTCGCCGCCCTCGGCCTCGTCGCCGCCGACATGGCCCCCATCACCGCCGGGCAGACCGCGTGGGGGACCGGCTTCACCGCCCACATCGCCGCCAAGGCCGCGGCCATGGCCGCCAAGCAGAGCCGCATCGTCTGAGCCGGTCCACCCGTCTGCCCCTTGAACCACAAGGGCCGCACGGCCAGACCGTCGAAGGCATCCGCAGCACTGCGTTGATCACCCGCCGCCCCCAAAGCCGCGGGCGTCCTGCTCAGAGCGGCCAGCGTCCTGCTGTCCACCCCCGCCCGGACCCCGGCCCACTCGCCCCCCGCGCTCACAGCGACCGCCCGCACCCCAGCCGGCGGGACATTCTACAACTGCCCTCACGCACCACGCCCCCGGCATCCGGCCGCACCCGTGCGCATCGATCGGCCCCCCTGTCTTGACATGCCGTCCGCAGGACCTCCGCCGTCCGGGGTGCGGGCTTGCTGTGCTGCGGCGGGCGAGGGGAGCAGTGCCGAGTGCCAGGTGCCGGGTGCCGAGGGGGAGCGGCCTTCGGGGCCCGTGCGCCTGGATCGAGCCCGGGCCCACGGTGTGCCGGGCACCTCCGCCCCTGCCCCATCTCCCGACACCCCCATCACATCCTCCACAGCCCCCTCCCGACCCGCCACGCCCGCCCACCCAGCCCTCACCCACCCGCCCGATCGGGCGGGGCTCTTCACGTTTCCGGCCGGTCGCGGGCCCGAGCGGGCGGCGGGACCGGCGGCTCTGAGAGCAGCCGGGCCCGATGTGAGGTCGTACCAACGTATGTCTAAGGATCGGTCCGCGTGCGAAGCATACCGCCCGAGCCGGGGACGATCTCATACGCGCTCTCAGGTCCCGTGCGGCCGCGCGAAAAAAATATCGTGGGCCATGATGGCCTTTCACACACGCGCCGATCCACTCACCCAAGCCACCCGCACGCCGATCGACGGCCTGGGCAGCGGGGCGGTGTTTGATCCATCCGCGCAGGCCGACGAATCCAACGCCTCCCGGCGAGGCAGAAAGTCACGGTGGACGATGGCGGATTACATCCCCGGTCCCGATGCAAGCTTCAACGCCTGGCAGACCAACTTCCTGACCTATGCGCACGCGAACCTCGCCGCCCTCGGGCTGGTCGCCGCTGATCTGGTGCCCGCCGACAGCGCGCAGGACACATGGTCGGACGCGTTTCCGGCCCATATCACCGCGGCCAACAACGCCAAGGCCGCCAAGCAGGCCAAGGATGAGGCCCGCGCCGCGTTTGTCGCGGCGATCCGTCCGCTGGTGCGCCGCCTGCAGGCCTCCTCGGTCGTCACCGATGCGGAGAAGGCCGCGCTCGGCATCACCGTCGCCGCGACGCCCGCGCCCATCGGCGCCCCCACCACCGCCCCGATCGTCTCGGTCGAGTGCGGCAACCGCCTGCAGCACACCCTCCGCTTCGTGGATTCGGCGACGCCCACGAAGAAGGCCAAGCCCGCGGGCGTCATGGGCGTGGAGATCTGGAACAAGGTCGGCACCGCCCCGCCCGCGAGCGAGACCGAGCTCCGCTTCGTCGCCGTGGACACCAACGCGCCCTACGTGCTCAACTACGCCGCCGAGGACGGCTCCAAGACGGCGTACTACTGGCTCCGCTGGGTCTCCCCCACCGGCGAGAGGGGCCCCTGGAGCGAGCAGTGCTCGGCGACCATCGCGGCGTGATCGCCCCCGGGCCCGGCGTGACGGCGCCGGGGTGGGGCGCCGCCCGCGTGCATCGGCGCACCGAGTTTCTTATGTTCGTGGCGTGATCGTTCGAGCCCCCGGCCCATTGGCCGGGGGCTTTTCGCTGCCGCGTGCCCGGAGGGAATGGCTCACGGCGTCTCGCGGCCGAGGGACCTGGCCCGCCCCGCGTTGCCCGTCCCCCGCTCCCGCCGCGACTCCAGCGATCCCGCCCGCCCGATCGCTCCCTTGCCGAACTTGGCCGCGATCCGGTCGGCCACACCGTCGATCGCCCGCGTGCGGGCCTCCCGCGGCTGGTCGTCGAACAGGCCCGGCTGCGAGCGTTCGCCCAGATCTTCCAGCCGCACGCCGATGAGCCGCAGCGCCGGCGGGGCGCCCGCCTCGGCGAAGAACTCCGCGAGCAGCCGGTCGGCCGCGCTCCAGAGCTCCGGCGTCCGGTCGGTCGCGCCGGGGAGCACGCTCGAGCGCGAAGAGGTCCGGAAGTCCGGCCGCCGCAGCTTGAGCGCCACCCGCCGGCACACGAGCCCCTCGGCGCGGAGCGACCGGGCCGCGTGCTCCAGCTCATCCATCAGGATCGCCCGCAGCCGGTGCGGATCGGCGATGTCGTCGCCGAAGGTGCGCTCCCGGCCGATCGACCGGCTGGTGTGCTCGCTCGCCACCTCGCGGTCATCCAGCCCGAGCGCGAGCCGCCGCCAGTGCGCCCCGGCATCGCCGAACTCGCGCGCGAGGTCGCGCTCATCGAACGCGAGCAGATCGCCGACGGTCCGGATCCCCCACTTCGCGAGCCGCTCGCCCGAGACCCTCCCCACGCCCCACAGCACGCCCACCGGCATCGGCGCGAGCGTCTCCTGCGCCCGCGAGGCCTCGATCACGCCCAGCCCGTCGGGCTTGTGCATGTCGCTGGCCACCTTCGCGAGGAACTTGTTCGGCCCGATGCCGACCGAGGCCGTCACGCGGGTCTCCTCGCGCACCATCCGCTTGATCTCGCGGGCCGCGGCCACCGCCCGCGGGCTCCACATCGGCACGTTCGTCAGGTCTACGAAGGCCTCATCGATGCTCACCGGCTCGATGTCCGGGCTGAAGCGCTCGAGGATCGCCCGCACCTGCCGCGAGACCCGGGCGTAGACCTCCATCCGCACCGGCACGACGACCGCATCCGGGCACAGCCGCAGGGCCTTGCCCATCGGCATCGCGCTGCGGCACCCGAACGGCCGCGCCTCGTAGCTCGCGGTCGTCACCACGCCCCGCTTGCCCCGCCCGCCCACGAGCACGGGCCTGCCGCGCAGCTCCGGCCGGTCACGCTGCTCGATCGCCGCGTAGAACGCATCCATGTCCACGTGCAGGATTGTCCGCGCCGGTGCGGCCATGCCCAAGTGTTGGCGTGCCCGCGGCGGCCGGCACCGCGGGGCCCGCCGCTACGCCGGCATGTCCACGCTCACGTCGAACCGGGCGAACGCCCACGCCACCGCGGGGATCAGCCCCGCGGCGATCGCGCACAGGGCGATCCAGCACGCCGCGAACGTCACCCACACCGAGCCCGTGGTGAACCACGCGATCAGCCCAGCGCCGCCGACCGCGAGCGTCCCGACCATGAGCAGGCCCATGCGGGCGAGCATGTACAGCAGCCGCCTCCCGCTGAACACGTTCGCCGCCTGCCCCTGCGCGAAGATCCGCGTCGGCACGAGCAGAAAGACGAAGTTCTCCAGCGCGAACAGCACCACCGCGATCGGCACGACCGCCAGGCACGCCATCGCCAGCGCCTTGGCCGGCAACCCGACGAACACCGCCACGCCCGCGACGATCACCCACCCCTGCGCAGAAAGGATCAACGTCGGCACGGCCAGCTCGGCGATCGCCGCGCCCACCGGCGTGATCGGGAGCGCCTTGAGGCTCTCCATGTTGTCCAGGTCGCCGCGGAAATCGAACCGGATCATCTGCGGCAGCATCAGGCCGATCATGACGAAGGCCGGCAACAGCGCGGCGGTGCCCAGCCCCCTCGCATCCTGCGCCGCATCGGGGGCGCCCGCCCCGCCGTGCCCGATGAGTCGCGACATGAGGTAGCCATAGGCCAGCGCGATCACGAACGCGATGATCCACGCCCGCGATGTGCGCACCGCCGTGATGAACTGCCGCTGGATGATCGCCCCGGCCGCCCCCAGGGCGTGCAGGTTCGGGATCGAGATCGCCCGCGCGGGCCTGCCCGTCTTGATGCCGCCCTTGCCCAGGCGGGCCAGGCGCGCCTGCCGCCGCTCGCTCGCGGCCAGCGCCGCCGACATGTACCCCTTGTCCAGCGCCAGCACGGCCAGCAGCGCCGCCCCGATCATCCCCAGGCACGCGAGCACCCACGGGACCGCCTCGACGATGCCGCGCGACGCGAACACGTGCGCGAACACCCGCGCCGGCGCGAGCACCACCCGCACCGGCGTGGATTCGCCGAGGGCCCGGAAGTCCGCGAGGGTCGGCGCCTCCATGGTGCTCGTGTACCAGACCACGCCCCCGGCCGCGCC
>DASZWV010000356.1:0-15880 GCA_035546115.1 Phycisphaerales bacterium | reverse complement strand
CGGACGACACATCACCCAACCCCACCCCCGCTCTCTGGCGGGGGTTTTTCTTTCCACACGCTTTCCTCACCGGGATCACCCCCTTTCTTTCCCCACACGATTCCGATATTCTTCCTTTGTGCTGCGGCTTCCCCAGGAATGGGTCTCGCGACTCCGCCCCGTCTTCGAGGGGCGAGTTGTCTCCGTGACGGGCGGGGCCGGCTTCATCGGCGGCCACCTGGTCGACGCCCTTCTCTCGCTGGGGGCGGTCATCAGCGTCGTGGACGACCTCTCCAACTCCACCCCGGATCATCTCGGCTCGCTGATCGACATCGAGCCCGAGCGCGTCCGTTTCATCCACGGCTCCATCCTCGACGACGCCGCCCTTCTGGACGCCTTCGACGGCGCCGAAACCGTCTTCCACCTCGCCGCCGTCTCCAGCGTTCCCCGCTCGATCGCCGACCCCGAGCGCACCTACGCCGTCAACGCCATCGGAACCATGCGCATCGCCGAGGTCGCCCGCCGCTGCCACGTCCGACGCATCGTCTACTCCGCCTCCAGTTCCGCCTACGGCGCAAACGAGCGCCTCCCCAAGATCGAGACCGACGTCCCAGAGCCCGTCTCCCCATACGCCGCCAGCAAGCTCGCCGGCGAGCACGTCATGCTCGCCTGGGCCCGCACCTGGAACCTCTCCACCATCAGCCTTCGCTACTTCAACATCTTCGGCCCGCGCCAGCCCGCCGACTCGCCCTACTCCGGCGTCGTCGCGGCCTTCGCCCGCCAGCTCCTCTCGGGAAAGAGCCCGACCATCTTCGGCGACGGCCTTCAGTCCCGCGACTTCACACACGTCGCCAACGCCGTCCTCGCCAATCTCATCGCCGCCGCGAGCGACCATCCGTTCGCCGGCGAGGTCGTGAACATCGGCTCCGGCGATCGCACCGAGCTCGTCGGCCTCGCCCGCGCCATGGCCGAGGGGCTCGGCGTTCCGCACCTCAAGCCCGTCTTCCAGCCCGCCCGCGCAGGCGACGTCCGCCATTCCCTGGCCGACCTCACCCGTGCCCGCGATCTGCTGGGCTATCAGCCCATCGTCTCGATCCAGGATGGTCTCCGCTCCACCCTCGACTGGTATCGCGAGTCCCTCACCGGCGAGGGCGAGCCCAGGACCGTGTGACCCGATGCGCCACCTGCTCGACACCCTCGGCGGCCTCTACCAGCTCGCACGCCTCGCCTGCCTGTCGCATCTCAACTTCAAGAGCCCCTATTGGCAGTGGCGCCTGTACACCGCGTTCGGATCGGGCGAGCTCTCCGAACGGCCACTCCGTCGCAACCTTCACACGATCCTCGAATACGGCCGCTGGGTCCACCGCATGCGCCGCGGCCTGTGATTCCCGAGACACCCAACCCCGCGATCCTGTATGATGGGGGCCTCCAACACCTCCCATCGATGGAGCCTCCCATGCCGGACCAACCGCGACAAGAGCCCTCTTCCGCCTTTACCAAGGTGTTCGTCCCCGGGCTGGTGCTCGGCCTCATCGCGGGGATCGCGATCGGCGTGCTCGTCGGCCCGCTCCTCGACCGGCTGAGCGGTCCGAAGCTCACGCAGCACCCGCCCGGCACATCGATCCAGACGCCCACCGTCAACAATCGCGACGCCCGTCCCCCGGAGCAAACCCAGCCGCCGCCCACGGCTCCGGAAAAGCCCGCCGAAAAGCCCTCGGAGAAGCCCACCGAGCCCCCCGCCAGCGGCGCGCCCTCGACCACCCCTCCCGCTCCGTCATCCGGCGGCCAGCCACCGAAGCCCTGAGTACGCTCCCGGTATGACCCAGACCGCCGATCCACAGCGACTCCTGCGCCTGCTCCGCCAGCACGCGCGCACTTCGCAGTTCATGGGTCTGGATTTTCTTCCCGTCACCGGGGGAGTTCCCGCCAATCCCACCCCGCAACCGGGGATCTCGGAGCGCGTGCCGATCGCTCACGCCGCACCCGAGTCTCGCCCCGCGCGCCCGACGCCCATCCCGCCCCGCCCCGCAGCGCCCGCCCCAGCTCCCGTGCCCGTCGTTGAACCCAAGATCCAGCCCCCGCCGCGCGTCGAGCACACCGATCCCGACCGCATCGCCGCTCAGAAGGTCCTCGACGACATCCTCGCCCGCTACGAGCGAGACGCCCCGCACAAGCACTTCGTCACCGACCATCACTCCATCGTCTTCGGCGAGGGCGATCCGCGCGCCCGCCTCATGTTCATCGGCGAGGCCCCGGGCGCCGAGGAGGACAAGTGCGGCCGCCCGTTCGTGGGGCGCGCCGGCCAGCTCCTCGACAAGATGATCGAGGCCCTTGGCCTCAGGCGACAGGACGTCTACATCGCCAATGTCCTCAAGACCCGCCCGCCCAACAACGCAACCCCCACAATGGACGAGTGTGCCCGCTGCGCACCCTATCTCTTCGAGCAGATCGGCGCGATCCAGCCCGAGGTCATCGTCACCCTCGGCCTCCCCGCCACCCGCGTCATGCTCAACACGATGGACTCCATGGGGCGCCTGCGAGGGACCTGGGCGGTGTTCCCGCCCCCGGGCATCATGGTCCCATCGGTCCGGATCCCCATCGCCGTTATGCCGACCTACCACCCCGCGTTCCTCCTCCGCTCATACACCAAGGAGAATCGCGCCAAAGTCTGGTCCGATCTGCAGCAGGCCGCGAAGAAGCTCGGCCTGGCCACGCCAGGCCGCGCCGCCACCTCCTGAAACCCCGGATTTCCGCGTGAAAATGCGCAAAATTCTCGGACCGGGCGTGGAACCTTTCTCGCACTTTCGACGAATATATTCTGTCAGGACCATCAGCCGCCGCGGAGAGAACGCGGCGGCCTCCTTCCGACCCCCACGAGACCCGGCGCTTGGCCTTTGGCTAGGCGCTGGGTTTTTTTCTGCGCGTGGTCGCCCGGATGCCGAGGCTCTCGGCAATCCACCCGAAATCAGTGATTCGTGTTCGCGTTGGTCGGCGCGAGCGTCGGCGCCGCTTCGCCAAACTTGAGAGCCGTGTCCGCCGGCAGCTTCGTCATCCGCGTGACGCGGAACGTCTCCACCGCCGAGAACTGCGGCTTATACCACACCGACAGATCGAACTCCACGACATCTCCGACGGCAAACCCCGCAAGGTTCACATCGGCCGACACCGGCATCGGCATCTCCATGCTCGCCATGCCGCGCTTGCCGCTCGGGTTCACGAAATCATCGATCGCCTCGTGGTGGATGACCAGCTGCGTCGTCGGCTTGCCCGCCATGGGAAGCATGACGATCTTCCCCCGAACGGTGTACACCTTCTCCGCCGGACGGCTCGGAGATGCACTCGCACTCGGCTTGGACTCGCACCCCGCGACACATCCCACAAACGGACAAAGCAATCCGAGCACAAGCGCTCCTAAGAGAACGCCGCGCCGAGCCCGCTTGGCAATTGCTTCACCCACTCAAAGCCCCTTGGACCTCAGTCCTCAGTCGTCGCCTTCAAGCCGCCTCAACCTTGACGTAGTCGCTCACCGCCCTGAAATCGGGGGCCACGTTCATGTCGAAGGTACAGGTCCAGGTGTTTCCCTTGACCAGCCGCACGATCTTGCCCACCTTTTGCCGCTGCACCCAGTCGCGGTTGCCGCGGTTGTACGTCACCGTGGTCTCCGAGCGCAGCTTGTGGCTCTTGCGCAGACCCTTGGAAACGGCCGGATCGCGGCGCATCAACCGCTCGATCGTCTTCTTGGCCGCGGCCGCCTTGGGCAGCTTGAGCACAGTGCAACGGATGGTCTGGCCGGGCTTGAGCGAGTCGATCATGGTGGAAACTCGGGGAAAGTGGGGGGTGAGCGTAGGAATGTCGCCTTCCGAATTCAAAGCCGCTCCCCAAGCTCAATCCCACATCCGGAGAAGCCCGATCGGTCTTCCCGGCCCTCTTCAGGCGACCCTCTCCTCGGCCTGTCTCCGGATCGACCGATCCAGTGCCCAGAGCCCGATCAGGGCCAGCACCCCCATATCCACGAAGAGCAACGGGGCGAAGACCGGGGCGCCAAAGACGAGCCGATCCATGACCGGCGTGTTGGGCATTCGAACGTCCGCCGACAGGTGGAAGAACAATCCGAGCCCGCCGACGCACATCCCGGCCACCATCACTCCGGCGCACAACGCCAGTTCGCGTCGACCGACACGCGACACAAACGGCGCGAAAAGGAAGCCCGCCCCGAACGCCCCCATCACGACCCCGATCCATTCGGTGCGCACGAAGAACCCGTTCTGCGCGTGGTCCGTCACGCTGAAGACGAAGTTCCCCAGATACCCGCCGAGCGCCAGCAGCAGCACCCACATCGCCCAATCCGGATCGCTCGCGGGCACCATGCGGTTCATGAGCAGCAGCAGCCCGAGCCCGGTGTAGGCCAGCGGCGCCGCGAAGGGCGCCGAGTACACCAGGCTCGCCAGCGTCCGGCTCTGGAAGAACGAACTCTCCAAATGCAGCATCATCCCCGCCACGCCGACCGCGATGCACGCACATCCCACCACGCCGCCGAGCACCGACCACCATCGCAGCCGTCCGCGCCAGGAGAACACCAGGCCCGCCAACAGGAGCACCGGCGAGGCGAGCGACGCCGCCAGCGGCACGTACTCCGTCGGCTCACGGAACCGGTTCATGCTGTGCGCGAGGTAGATGTCCGCGGCCAATCCGCCGACATTCGCCAGCGCGAACAGCTCGATCCACAGCCGCTGATCCACCAAGGGCCTACTTCGTGCCCGAACCATGCTCGCTCCGCAGTTGCTTCGCCTCTTTCTGGATCTCGACCATGTGCCGCAGGATCGGGTAGTTCCCGTGCCATTGCACGAAGTCGGCCCCGCCCATGAACGCCGCGTGCTTGGCCGTCCGCCCGTAGTAGTGCCAGAGGTCGAAATAGTCGAACTCGATCGGATTCGAGAACGACGGTCCCCCCAGCACGCCGTCCGCCCGAAGCGAGTCCATGATCGCCTTGGCGGCGGCCACCTTCTCGTTGGTCGATTCAACGACCGCATCCGCCTGCGTGTACACACGATCGATGATCGGCCTGGTGTGGCAGTTCAGGCACACCGCCCGCATGCTCGCCTGGGCCCTCGCGAAGTTGGGCCGCTTCTGCGTGATCTCCGCGAACAGGTAGTACGACAGCCGCTCCGATGGGTCGTGCGTCACCGCCAGCCCGTTGATCCCGCTCATGTGGCACGTTGCGCACGTCGGCACGAACATGTCGCGCGTCGTCAGCGTGTCCGGCGAGGCCTTCAGGTTCAGCTGCTCGTGCTGCGCGGCGAACATCACCCCGTGCTTGGACTCGGTGTAGATCTCCAGTTGCGAGTGGTCCGGCCCGAGGTGGCACTGCCCGCACGTCGACGGCAGGCGCGCCAGTTCCACCGACGATGTGTGCCGGCTGTGGCACGCCGTGCACGTGCCGATCGTGCCGTCGGCGTTGGGCTTGCCGACCGAATGGCACGAGGCGCACCCGGACACGACCGCCGCGCTCCCCTCGAGCTTCGTCAGCGGGTTCGCCGGCCGGTTCACGCCTCCGGGCTGGTACTTCTCGCTGAAGGCGACCTGCTCGGCGGTGAAATCTCCCGGCCCCCGCACCGCCGCCCACGACGGCGCCGCGTGCCGGCTGCGCAGAAACTCCTGGTAGATGCTCTCGTGGCACGACCGGCAGTTCGCCGCCGTGACGCTCGGATTGATCACGAAACCGAAGTGGTCCTCCCCCTTCTGGCCCTGGACCGCGCTGTGGCAATCCAGACAACTCACTCCCTTCCTGGCGTGCGCGCTCAGCTCGTACTCGTGCACCACCGAGTACTGCGTCCGCGAGTGGCACTCGGCGCACTTGCCCGTCGCTCTCACGAACGCCGCGGATGGCTGCTGTGTCGCCACCGGAGGTCGATACGAGTTGATGATCAACGCGGCGCCAACCAGCGCCGACCCGAGCACGACCGCGACGAACACGCCCGCAAACTTCATCAGGACCTCCCGACGTTCCGCCGGCCCTCCCCATCCGGACAACGGTTTGCCGCATCCGCCGCCGACGATAGCCCGCGGCATCCACCCCGCCTATCGAGAGCCATCCCAGCATCTTCTCGGCCTCTACCCACCTCTGTCGGTCGCGTAGCATCACCGCTCGAGCGGTTCGGAGTCGTCAATCATCATGTCGCAACACAGTAGACGGGAGTTGGAACGAGACGGGGGCCTGCCGATCGCCCCATCCATCGCCGATGCGCTCAAGACGGTGCCCGCGCCGGCGGCCGAGCCGATCGTCGACCGGCACGTCGTCTGGATTACAACTCTGGCGATCTTTCTCGGCGTCGCCGCCGCGCTGATCGCGCAGATCCTCCTCCGCCTGATCTGGCTGGTGACCGGCATCGCCTTCCACGGCACGTTCTCCACCCACCCCCAGACGCCCCTTGCCAACCATCTCGGCCTCTGGGTGCTGCTTGTCCCCGTGGTCGGCGGGATCATCGTCGGCATCATGGCGCGCTACGGCTCGCGCGCCATCCGCGGGCACGGCATCCCCGAGGCGATGGAGCAGATCATCCTGAACGAGAGCCGCATCCCCCCGCGCCTCACGTTCCTCAAGCCCCTCAGCGCCGCCATCGCCATCGGCACAGGCGGTCCCTTCGGGGCCGAGGGCCCGATCATCGCCACGGGCGGCGCACTCGGTTCGCTCGTCGGCCAACTCACGCGGACCACCGCGATGGAGCGCAAGACGCTTCTCGCCGCCGGAGCCGCCGCCGGAATGTCCGCGACATTCGGCTCCCCCGTCTCCGCCGTGCTCCTCGCGATCGAACTCCTCCTGTTCGAGTTCCGCGCCAGATCGATCATCCCCGTGGCGCTCGCCAGCGCAACCGCCGCGGGCGTCCGGCTCTATTTCGAGGGCGGCCACGCTGTCTTCGCGATGCCCGACCTTCAACAGCCCGGCGGTGTGGCGCTCGCCGCGTACATCCTCATCGGCGCGATCCTCGGGCTTGCCAGCGTCCTCGTGACGAGGATCGTCTACGCCGTCGAAGACTGCTTCGAGCACCTTCCCATCCACTGGATGTGGTGGCCCGCTCTGGGCGGGCTGGTCGTCGGGGTCGTCGGCTATTTCTATCCCAGAACGCTCGGCGTCGGATACTACAACATCTCCGACATGCTCTCTGGGAACCTCGCCGTCGCGGCCATCGGCGCGCTCGCCCTCTGGAAGTTCGTCTCGTGGTCGATCTCGCTCGGAAGCGGCACCTCCGGCGGCACGCTCGCACCGCTGTTCACCATCGGCGGCGCGATCGGCGCGCTCCTCGGGGTCGGTCTGCAACACCTTCTGCCCTCCGCCGGGGTCGACCCCCGGATCGCCGCCCTGGTCGGAATGGCCGCGATCTTCGCGGGCGCATCCCGCGCGATGCTCGCGAGCGTCGTGTTCGCCTTCGAAACCACCCTCCAGCCCCTCGGCCTCCTGCCGCTGCTCGGAGGCTGCGCCGCCTCCTTCCTCATCTCGACCCTGTGCATGCGCAACACGATCATGACCGAGAAGATCGCGCGTCGCGGCGTGCGCGTCCCCGCCGAGTACGAGGCGGACTTCCTCGACCGCCTGCTCGTGCGCGATCTCGCGAGCCGCACGCTCGTCACCCTGCGCGCAGACCAGACCGTCGCCGACGTGCGCGCCTGGATCGCCTCGCACGCCCCCGGCTCCTCCCACCAGGGCTTCCCGGTGCTCGACGAGCGCGGCGCCCTGCACTCCATCGTGACGCGGCGCAGCCTGCTCGACCCGACCGTGCCCATCGAGGCGACCCTCTCGTCGCTCGCCAGGCGGCCCCCGATCGTGGTGCACGACACCAACACGCTTCGCGAGGCAGCCGACCACATGGTCCGCCACGGCATCGGCCGGCTTCCGGTGATCGAGCGCTCGAGCGGAAAGCTCGTCGCGATCGTCACGCGCAGCGACCTCCTCGGTGCGCACAGCCAGAGGCTCGCCCACGAGGCGGATGCGCGGCGCTTTCTGTCCTGGCGTTCGCTGGTGCGCCCGGACGCCCCACGTCCCCGATGATTCCGCAGCGCGCCCGGAGCCCTCCGCGGGCGTTCCCGCCGGCATGGGGGGCGATACGCTCTGGCGTGACGACCATCACCCACGCCTCCGGGATCCCTATTCCCCAAAGCCCCGTTCGGGTCATCCCTTCGGGCCTCGGGGGAGACCGGCGCAACCCGTATCGCCCGCACCGGCAGCTCATCCCGCCGCAACGCATCCGCGAGCTCTCCCGCTTGCGCCCGTGGATCAGCGTGCGCGACACGCTCTGGTGCTGGGCGTGGATCATCGGGGCGTGGGCCTTCGTGGCGGCCGTCCCCCACTGGTGGGCGGTGGCCCTCGCGGTGCCGGTCATCGGGTCCCGCTACTACGCCCTGTTCATCATCGGGCACGACGGGATGCACCGCCGGATCTTCAACTCCGTGCGGGCCAACGACTGGTTCACCGACCTCCTCCTGATCGGTCCGATCTCGATGGTCAATCGGGTCAACAGCCGCAACCACCTCGAACACCATCAGAATCTCGCCAACGACGACGATCCCGACCTGCACAAGCACGCCTGCTTCAACAAGTCCGATCGCTGGGAATACGTCCTGTTCCTCACGGGGCTCGCGAGCGTCATCAGTGTCTTCCGCAACCTGTTCGTGCGGACGGGCAAGGTCGATGGCGCGGGGCGCGACGCCGCGGCCGACTCCGACGCGGCGGCCGACAACGCCAACCAGCGCCGGCGCAGCACGCGTGATCTCTGCCTCATCGCCGGCTGGCAGATGCTCCTGCTGGTCGGGCTGACCGCGCTCGCCGGAGTATCGCGCGGCGGGACGCTCTCGGACCCGCTCGGGCTGGCCGTGCGAGGGTGGTGGGGCTATCCGCTTCTGTGGCTTGCGCCCGTCTATCTCTTCACGTATCTGCCCAACCTGATCCGCTCGTTCGTCGAGCACAGCCATCCCGAGAACGATGACAAGGCCGACGAGCACCGGCTCATCACGTTCCTCTCGAATCCGATCGAGCGCCTGTTCTTCTCTCCCATGAACATGAACTACCACATCGGCCACCATCTCTGGCCGTCGATTCCCTACTACAACCTGCCCACCATCGACGCCGAGCTGCGGGCCATTCCCGTCGAGCGACGCAAGAACCTCACCTGGCGGGGCACCTATCTCGGATACCTGTGGACCTACCTGGTCGCCCTCCCTCTGGCCGAGTGCCGCGCCAGCCGCCACCGCGCGAAGATCGCCCAGCCCGCCCGGCCGCCGGAGACGACCCGATGACCGCGATGACCTCAGCCCCCGCCGCGCCCGCGGCGCTCCCTGAGCCCGTGCCCCCCCGGGAGTTCTTCGAGGATGATGCGCCGCTCATCCCGACGCAGGATGTCCCCGCGTGCCCCGTGTGCGGAGGAACGACGTTCGTTCAGCACGCCATCGCGTTCGACTACGAGCTCCGCACCTGCCGCAACGCCTGGCGATTTGTTCGCTGCACCGACTGCTCGCACATCTGGCTCAACCCGCGCCCGGCCATCTCCACGCTCTCGGTCATCTACCCGCCGCACTACTACGCGTACCACTACACCGAGAAGGTCAGCCCGCTCGCTCTGCGGATCAAGAACGCCCTGGATCGGCGCAAGTTCGGGACGATCCGCTCCGTGCTTGGCGGAGCGCCGCGGCCGCTGCGCGGATTCGCCGACATCGGGTGCGGCGACGGCCGCTACCTGGCCTTCGCCCGCGCCGCGGGAGTGCCCGATGCCCATAACTACGGCCTCGAACTCGACCCTTCGAGCGTCGAACGCCTCCGAGCCCGCGGCTTCGCGGCCGTGTGCGCACGCGTGGAGGACTGCCGCGAGATCGCCCCGGCCTCGCTCGACCTGGCCACCATGTTCCACGTCATCGAGCACGTCGACGACCCGCGCGCCGTGGTCGAGGGCGTCGCGGCGTGGATCGCGCCCGGCGGTGTCTTCGCCGTTGAGACGCCGAACATCGCCGCGTGGGATGCGCGACTCTTCGCCCGCACCTACTGGGGGGGCTACCACGTCCCGCGACACTGGAACATGTTCACGCCCGTCACGCTCGCCCGCCTGCTCCGGGATGCGGGCCTTGAAGTGGTGGCGACGCGTTTCCAGACGGGCCACTCCTTCTGGATGTACTCCATGCACCACCTGACCCGGTACGCGGGAGCCTCGCGACCTCGGCTCAGCCGGATGTTCGATCCCTTCGGCGGATGGCCCGCCCTCCCGGCCCTCGCGGCGTTCACCGCCTTCGACAAGTTCCGCGCTGCGTTGGGCGTGCAGACATCGTCGATGCTCATGATCGCCCGCAAGCCCGGCTGACCGGCCCGGCGGTTCCCGCGGCCCCTTGTTTCCGGGGTCACCCCAACTTCCGCGCGCCACATCTTCTGCCAAGCTTGCAGTCGGGTCGCAACTCGCGCCCGTCTACCATGCACCACACATGGCCTCACCAACCCCCGATTCGTTCCAGCCCAATCCCGAGCAGCCCAGGTTCGACCCTTCCGCCGCGCACATGCAGCGGCCCAAGATCCGTCCGCTCCGCGGCTTCCCCGTTGAGGGCACCGATCCCACTGGCAAGAAGATCACCATGCTCGGCCTCGCCGATGCCCGCCAGATCTCCGAGAAGATGGTCGTCACCGCCCCCGCCGTGCAGACCCTCATCCCCCTCATGGACGGCTCGCGCGGCATCGACGAGATCGTCACCCAGGTCGGCCGCGGCCTGAACCGGGAGATCATGGAAGGCCTCGTCGCCCAGCTCGACGATGCCGGCCTGCTCGAAGGCCCGACCTTCCAGGCGATCCTCGAGAAGTCGCGTGAGGAGTTCGATTCCTCGAGCGTCCTGCCCCCCGGCGGAACGGCCCAGTTCGCCGATGCGCTCGTCCTGCAGTCCATCGGCAAGGACGCCACCGACGACCAGAAGGCCGAGCACGGCCCCAAGAAGCTCCGCGAGATCTTCGATCTCTGGATGGCCGAGGCCCTCAAGCAGGCCCCCAAGCCCAGCTTCGATGTGCTCCCCAAGGCCGTCGTCGCCCCGCACCTGGACTACCCCCGCGGCTGGATGAACTACGCCCACGTCTACGGCCGCATGCGCGTCTGCGACCGCCCCGATCGCATCGTCATCCTCGGCACCAACCACTTCGGCATGGGCACGGGAGTGGTGGGGTGCGACAAGGGCTACGAGTCCCCCCTCGGCGTGTGCAATCTCGATGAGCAGCTCGCCGACCTGCTCCGTGAAAAACTCGGCGACAAGCTCTTCGAGCACCGCTTCGACCACGAGCGCGAGCACTCCATCGAGCTGCACATCCCCTGGATCCAGCACATCTTCGGCAAGAACGATGCGGGCGAGTACCCGAACGTCATGGGCATCCTCGTGCACGATCCCGCCGCGAACAACGGCGAGAGCTACGACGGCACGGGCATCGCCATCGACCCGTTCATCACGGCCCTCAAGCAGTCGCTCGGCTCGCTTCCTGGGAAAACGCTCATCGTCAGCTCGTGCGACCTCTCGCACTGCGGCCCGGCGTTCGGCGATCAGCAGCCGCTCGCGGGCGAGACCGAGCCCGCCCAGCAGGCCCGCAACAAGATCGTCCAGCACGATCTGCAGATGCTCGACATGATCGTCAAGAACAAGCCCGGCGAGCTCATCGCCTCCATGGCTTGGCAGCAGAACCCCACGCGATGGTGCTCCACGGGCAATCTCGTCGCCACCCTCAGGACCGTCGAGCCAAAGGAAGTCGAGCTTCTCAACTACGCCGCCGCCATGGACCAGCAGGGAACCACCTGGGTCTCCAGCGCCGCCATGGCCATGCGGTGACCCATGAACCTCGGGCCCGCAGAGGTCGCGCTGATGATCGGGGGTGCCGCCGTGGGGGCCCTCGGCCTTTGGCTCTTCATATGGAAGCGGCCCAAGGGGCGATCCAGGTCGGATACCTCGACTCCCCCGCTCACCGAGCCCACCCGCCTCGCGCTCGCGGCGATCTGCCTCATCACCGGGTATCACCTGATCCTCTGGGCGCTTCCCCCGGGGACGGCGGCCGTGCAGTTGCCACGCTCCAAATGGTATATTTGGATTTTGGTCGGTATTTGCTTGGTGCTTCTGACATTTGCACTGGACAAGATCGAGCGCGATCGCGCGAAGAAATCGTCAACCGACGACTCCAGGCGGCCATGAGCGTGGGGGCAAAGCCCGCGTGCGGGAGTTGTCGGTTGGTTGACTCCACTTGACGAATCCGCGCCGCCCGTGTTTGCTGGGCAAGGGAGCAAAGTGGCGGGAAACCCGTCGGCCTTGGCAACGTAGAGAGAAGAACCACAAGCCAAGGGGGCGCTGGGCGACGGGCCGGCAACGGCCCTTGGGCAATGGCGGCAATCCGGCGCGATCGCCGCGGGACACCCGCGCACAAGGGCCGTACTGTCTCCGCCCACCGAATCGGCCGAAAACACGGGCCGCCGGCAACGGCCCGAGAGGGAATCCACGATGGCATCAGGAAACGTGTGCTGGGGCATCGAGCTTGGCGCGTACGCCATCAAGGCGATCAAGCTCGAGCGCTCCGGCGATGACGTGAACGTGCTCGAGTACGCGGTCATCCCGCACAAGAAGCCGCTCTCCACCCCCGACGCCGACCCCGCCGACACGCTGCGCGTCTCGATGGGCCAGCTGGTCAGCCAGTTCGATCTCACGGGCGCGCCGATCTCCATCTCCATCCCCGGCCACTCGGCGTTCGCACGCTTCGCCAAGCTCCCGCCCGTCGAGCCCAAGAAGATCCCCGACATCGTCAAGTTCGAGGCCGTCCAGCAGATCCCCTTCCCGATCGACCAGGTCGAGTGGGACTACCAGACCTTCGCCAGCCCCGACAACCCCGACGTCGAGGTCGGCATCTTCGCCGTGATGCGCGAACGCGTCATGGACATCCTCAACAAGTGGCACGAGGTCGGCATCTCCCCCGAGATGGTCACCATCGGCCCCGTCGCGGCGTACAACGCCGTCGCCTGGGACCAGAACTTCGGCGACAAGACCCCCGGCACCGTCATCCTCGACATCGGAACCACCGCCACCGACCTGCTCGTCTGCGAGCCCGGCCGCGTCTGGGTCCGCACGTTCCAGATCGGCGGCCACCAGTTCACCGAGGCCCTCGTCAACGCCTTCAAGCTCAGCTACTCCAAGGCCGAGACGCTCAAGCAGCAGGCCGAGCAATCCAAGCACGCCCGCCACATCCTCCAGGCCATGCGCCCGGTCTTCGGCGACATCGCCCAGGAGGTCCAGCGCTCCATCGGCTACTACCAGTCCAGCCACCGCGACGCGAATCTCACCCGCCTCATCGCCCTCGGTTCCACGTTCAACCTCCCGGGCCTGCGCAAGTACCTCGGCCAGCAACTCCAGATGGAGGTCATCCGCCTCGAGAAGTTCAACCGCCTCGGCATCGACGGCCCGCGCGGCGCCGAGTTCGAGGCCGCCACCGGCTCCCTCGCCACCGCCTACGGCCTCGCCCTCCAGGGCCTCAACTTCCAGCACGGCATCATGGTCAACCTGATGCCCGTCACTATCACCCGCGAGACCGTCTGGCAGAAGAAGACCAAGTGGTTCGCACTCGCCGCCTGCCTCAGCGTCGCCGGCGCCGGCGTCGCCTTCTTCAAGCCCCTCATGGAGAAGGCCACCGTCACCAAGCCCCAGGACAAGCCCGCGGCCATCGGCCAGGTCGCCTCCCGCATCCAGAATCTCAAGAAGCAGTGGCGCGACGACGTCGAGAGCAAGTTCTCCACCGACTATCGCGCCGCCAACGTCGCCATCCTCCTGGCCAACCGCGGCATCTATCCGCACATCCTCGACGATCTCGGCCAGGTCCTCGCCTCCGCCCATCAGAAGGCCGAGGCCGACAAGCTCACCCCTCCGACGTTCATCTCCTTCAACACCGACTACGCCCCGCCCGCCGGCCAGATCGATCCGGCCACCGGTCAGCCCACCGCATCTCCCGACGCGCCCACCGGCCCCGTTCCCGTCGGCGCGAAGGTCCTGTGCACGCTCGAGGTCTCTCTCAGCACCACCAACCCGGCCCACCTCGACACCGATCGCTTCATCAACGAGTCGACTGTCGCGTGGCTCAAGCAGCACGCCGACCGCGCGGGCGTCCCCTACACCCTCGGCGTCGCCTCCAACGCCTGGAGTTCCGAGAGCAAGGTCGACACCTCCAAGCCCGGCGACACGAACTCGGCGCCCCCGCCGCCATCGATGCAGCAGCCGATCTCCATCGGCGGCGCGGGCGGCCGCGGCGGCATGCTCGCGCCCGTGCCCGACGCCCCCCCGCCCATGAGCGACGGCGGCGCGCCGCCCCCGCCGCCATCGCAGGGCACGACCAATCTCGACAGCCTCGCCCCGCTCCCGCCCATGCCCCCCTCCGCGGATGTGGGCAAGACCATCGTCACGTACAAGATCCGCTTCGACGCCGTCATCAAGGCTCCGGACAAGCCCGAGGCCAAGGAGGGCAAGTCATGAACAAGGTTCTTCCCTGGCTCAAGGCCCACTGGCCCATCCCCGCGCTCTCGGTCGTCGCCATCGCCGCGCTCCCGACGGCTATGTACTTCGCCTCCCAGATGCACGACAAGTTCAAGGCCTCGTACCAGACGAGCCTGACCAACGACTACAACTCGGTCACCTCCGGCGCGGCCCAGATCAAGTACGGCTTCCCCGCGTGGGACGGCAACGGCAACGTCCTCGAGAAGACCGCCCCCGCCAACGAGGAGATGATCAAGTCGTACAAGACGATCCTCGAGGACCTGCACAGCAAGGTCGGCGTCGTCTCCGACAAGGGCATCGCCTTCAACAAGGGCGAGCACAAGCCCATCATGGACGGCGTCTTCCCCGCCCCGGCCGATCCCAACTCGGCCCAGAACCTCGGGCGCGTCTTCGTCTCCAAGTACATCGACTTCCACCGCCAGCTCCTCGCATCCATGCGCGCCGGCGAGCCGCCCAAGGCCGACGACATCGCCGCCCAGCTCAACGAGCACTCCAACTCCGAGATCGCCCGCATCAAGGCCGAGCGGGGCACCGATCCCAACGCCGACGATCTCGCGCGTCTCGGCAAGGAGCTCCTCGCCATGCGCCTCTCCGCCGTGCGCCGGCGCGCCAGCGAGATCGGCGTCTACGCCGACCCCGGCGTGTTCGAGGGCCTGCCCACCAGCGTCCCCGAGCGGGCCCCCACCCCCGGGCAGGAGTGGGACATGCAGGAGCGCGCCTGGATCGATCAGGACATCTGCCACGCGATCGCGCTCGCCAACGGCGCCACGACCCCCGTCACCCAGAGCGTCGTCAAACGCGTCCTCAAGGTCGCCATCCGGCCTCCCACCTGGGATCCGGGCAACCCCTCCCCCGCCACCTACGACGCCGGCGAGGACAAGGTCACCCTGAACTTCAGCGTCTCCCTCACGGGCCGCACCAGCGGCCCGAACTCGCACAACAAGTGGTACGACGTCCGCCCCGTCACGCTCGAACTCATCGTCTCCAGCCAGAACCTCCCCAAGTTCCTCGACGCGCTCGCCGCCACGAACTTCATGACCGTGCTCGACCTCGACATCTCCGGCGCCGATCCGCTCGCGGATCTCCGCGCCGGCTACGACTACGGCGACGAGCACGTCGTCAAGGTCACCATGCTCGTCGAGACGGTCTGGCTCCGCGAGTGGCGCAAGCCCCAGATGCCCGACGAGGTTCAGAAGGCCCTCGCCATGGTCGAGGGCGTGGATGCGGGAACCATGGGCTCGGCCCCCGCGCCGGCCGCGCCCGTCGCGCGCCCGCCCAATGCCGGCGGCAATCGTCCGGGCGGTCGCCGTCCCCGCGACGGCGGCTGATCCTCCTCCCTCCCGCCCTCGCCCGCACCGTGGACCGACCGATCGCA
>DASZWV010000355.1:0-4995 GCA_035546115.1 Phycisphaerales bacterium | reverse complement strand
CGGCCGCATGCTCGAGCAGCTCCGCCTCGAGGACACGACGATCAAGGTCCGCGAGCTCATGCACAAGGACAGCCTGCACATGACCGACGACGACCGCAGGGCCGTCGTGCGCGAGGTGCGAAAGGCCCTCGCCGAGCGCTCCGGCCGCGGCCGGCGCAGGCGGGAGCAGCCCGGCGGCGTCGTCATCCTGCACGGCACCGACACGCTCACCAGGACCGGCGAGCGCATCCTCGCCGACGTGAAGGATCTGAGCGCGCCGGTCGTCCTCACGGGAGCCATGCGACCGTTCGAGATGACCCGCTCCGATGCGCTCCAGAACCTCACCGAGGCGATCTTCGCCGCGGGAATGCTTGAGCCGGGCGTGTACTGCGTCGCCCACGGAAGGGCGCTGCGCCTGCCCGGAGTCCGAAAGGACCGCAGACGGGGCACGTTCGTGAAATAGACCCTGTCGCCGCGGGAGTACGCTTGTGCAAAGGAGTTTCCCCATGGGCGGACCGGCGCCGATCGTTCACTTCGAGCTGGGAGTTCGAGATGCCGCCAGGGCCCGCGCGTTCTACGGCCCGCTCCTCGGCTGGGAGTTCGCCGACTACAACGGCTCGAGCATGGTGAAGAACATCGGCCCGATGGCCCCGCCGCAGTCGGGGGGGCCCGGCGGCGGGTGCGTCTCGGGGATCGGCGGCCACATCAGCGCGCACGGCCACGAGCCGAGCACCTACTGCATCCTGTACGCGCAGGTGGACGACATCGACGCCAAGGTCGCGCAGGCGGAGAAGCTCGGCGGCAGGAAGATCGTCCCGCGGACCGAGGTGCCGGGGATCGGCCACTTCGCGTGGATCACCGATCCCGAGGGCAACATGGTCGGGCTGTGGAAGCCGATGATCGCGCGTTGACGCGAACGAAAGACCACCGCGTATTCCATTTCTGGAACTCCCAACGGGTCTTTCAATCGTTCGGCCGCGGCGCCGATGCCGACCCTCGCCAGGACGCTCACGCGTGGTTGCCCACTCATGAGAACGACCCGCGAGCGCGGGCGATGGGGCGTTCATTCTCGCCATCGACGGTCGAGCCGGGCTCACTTTCTAACGCAAGTGGCAACTCAGGCACAGCGCGCTCTGGGTGTTGTCCTTCACCAGCAGGTGGTTCACTCGGCTGTAGACGCTGTGGCAGGTAGAGCACTGGATTCTCTGGTCGAGCAGTCGTACCCGCTCGTCCAGGTGTGACGCTTCCACCAGCCCACCGCGGGATGGATCCGGCGTGATCTGCCTGTAGAGCATCCCGGCGTGCCCGGGAACCTCACGCTGGTCTGCGGCAGTCCGCGGCTCCGCATTCTCAGCCGCTGTGCCGTCATGGCACGCCAGGCAGTTCACGCTCTCGCCGTCGAGATTATCGCCTGGGATCGAGACTCCCGATTTCGTGCCGCCCGGGTGTGCGAGCACAGTCGAGGATGCGTGCGAACGTGTCAGGGGGCTTCCGGCCGTATGGCAGGCCCCGCAGGTCGCACCCTCGCGCAGCATCAACCCGTTGCCGGACCCGGTGTGGGTCATTTCGAAGTGGCAGGTTGTGCACGTGAGCCGGCCTTCCTCGAGAGGCAGTTCTTTCGGCACCGACATTGTCGGCACGACACCCACGGGGTGCGACAGGCCTTCGAGCACGCGGTGGCACTCTGAGCATCCGCTCGTGGATGCCGCAAGGTGCAGAGTCGATGGGCGGGCGACGCCGCTGCCGGGGAGCGCGGGACCCGCTGACCCCCGAGATGCTGGGAGGTTGTGCGCGATCGCTACCCGTTCCGGACTCGGCACGCTTTGCGTTGGGGTCGAGGTCCATCCCGAGTGCATGGCCTCCTCGCATCCTGATACCACTCCCAGCGCCCCGACCATTGCGGCCACAAGCGGGCTGCTCAGACCATCGCGAACGACGCCGCGTGGTGCGTAAGTTCTCTTCATGCGAGCATCCTACTTGGAAGCGAACGGACAGGGCGCCGGGAAAAATCCGCGTTTTGCGCTCGCAGAACCGTTATTCCAACAAGGGAACGTCGTCGGCGAAGGCTCGCTCGGACATGGTGGTCTGCACCGACGGGCCCTTTTTCCCCTCTCCCGCCAGCAGCAGGATGCCCGCAAGGATGAGCATCACCGCGATGGCCTTTCTGAGCGTCATCTCCTCGCCGAGGAACCACCACCCCAGCAGCACGGCCGTCGCGGGGGCCAGGGCGAACGCGATGGGGCGGAGGATGCTGATCTCGCCGCCCTTGAGCGACAGGCCGAAGTAGAAGAAGAACACCCCCGCGAACCCGGCGAGCAGGCCCGAGCCGAGGATGAGCTTGAGCCACGTGGCCGCGCCGAGCTGCTGCCAGAACGGCTGCGTCTCGGTTCGCATGAGCTTGTACGCGACGAGGAAGCCGATGATCGCCAGGGGAAGCGTGACGGCGGCCCGCACCAGCACGGTGCCGAGCGGCCCGATCTCGCGCGAGTTGATCGCCGACTTGGTGAAGATCTCGCCGACGCCCCAGCAGAGGCCGGCGGCGATGGCGCAGAGAATGGCGGGGGAGAGTGGCATGGTGGGCAGTGTACCGTGCCCGCTCATACCCTCAACCATGTCCGCCAACGCCGCGCTCGCCGAGCGATTCTCGCTGATCTCCAGGCTCATGGACCTGCTGGGGGAAGACACCTTCAAGGTGCTCGCGCACGCCAAGGCGTCGCGGGTCATCGGCGACCTGGCCCAGGACCTTGAGCCGATCGCCCGCCTTCCCGCCGCCGAGGCCAGGAAGAAGCTCGTCGAGCTCGAGGGCGTCGGGCCGAAGATCGCCGACAAGATCATCGAGTTCGTGACGACCGGGAAGATCCACGAGCTCGAGGAGCTTCGCGGCAAGGTGCCGCACGGCCTCGTGCCGCTCATGGAGATTCCGGGATTGGGGCCGAAGACCGTCGCCGTGTTGTGGAAGCAGGGCGGCGTCGAGGACCTCGCGGGCCTCAAGCGGATCATCGCCGATGGGTCCATCCTCTCCCTGCCCCGCATGGGCGAGAAGGCGGTCGCGAAGATCAAGGAGTCGATCGCGCTGGCCGAGCAGGGCTCGCAGCGGCTGCAGCTTGGGCTGGCCATTCCCATCGCCGAGCGCATCGTCGAGCAGTTGAAGAGGGTCAAGGGCGTCAAGCACGTCGCGTTCGCGGGCTCGGCCCGCCGCGGGAAGGAAACGGTCGGCGACCTCGACATCCTGGCCACCGCCGCCGCCGCCGCGGCCGTGAGCGAGGCCTTTCGCACGATGCCGGATGTCCGGCAGGTCATCGCCGCGGGCGAGACCAGGTCGAGCGTGCGGATCGCGATCGACCCGGAGATGGGGCGCTGGACGCTCGAAGGGAAGGAGGGGGAAGAGCGCGTGGAGCCGACGATCCAGGTGGATCTGCGCGTGCTCGACGACTCGTGCTGGGGTGCAGCCCTGCTGTACTTCACCGGTTCCAAGGACCACAACGTGCGCCTGCGGGAGCGGGCGCTCAAGAAGGGCCTGACGCTCAACGAGTACGGGCTCTTCCCCGAGGACGGCGAAAAGGAGCCGCCGCAGAAGCGCGGCGTGAAGCCCGTCGCCGCCAGGACCGAGGAGGATGTGTACCACAAGCTGGACCTGGAGTGGATCCCGCCGGAGATGCGCGAGGACCGCGGGGAACTCCAGACGTTCGCGCGGCACGGGCCCGCACGCGACAAGGCCTCGCACCCGAAGGGCGCCGAGCCGCCCGTGCCGATCGAGCTCGGCGACATCAGGGCCGAGCTGCACGCCCACACGACGGCGAGCGATGGGCGGCTCTCGATCGAGGAGCTGGCGCACGAGGCCAAGCGCCGCGGCTTCCACACCATCGCCGTGACGGACCACAGCAAGTCGTCGGTGATCGCCAACGGCCTGCAGCCCGACCGCCTGCGCAGGCACATCAGGGCGATCCACGCGGCTCGCGACAAGGTGAAGGGGATCACGATCCTCGCGGGGAGCGAGGTGGACATCCTCGCCGACGGCTCGCTGGACTACGACGACGACCTGCTGGCCGAGCTGGACATCGTCGTCGCCTCGCCCCACACCGGCCTCAGCCAGGACCCAGCCGCCGCGACCAGGCGTCTGCTCAGGGCGATCCGGCATCCCCTCGTGCACATCCTCGGCCACCCGACGGGAAGGCTGATCAACCGGCGCGCCGGCCTGTCGCCCGACATCGGCGAACTAGCCGCGGCGGCCAGGGAGCACAGCGTGGCCCTCGAGATCAACGCGCACTGGATGCGGCTGGACCTGCGGGACACGCACGTGCGGGTTGCCGTGGAAGCCGGCGCGACGATCGCGATCGATTGCGACGTGCACGAGACGGCGGACTTCGACAACCTGAAGTTCGGCGTCATGACGGCCCGGCGCGGGTGGCTCACGGCGCACACATGCGTGAACGCGTGGGGTGCGGAGAAGTTGACGAAGTGGTTGCGATCGAAGCGATAGTCACGCGTCGTCAAAGAAGCGGCCCAAGCAGCTCCGCGGAGTTGTCGCGAAGCCTGACCCACACCGAACGCCCGCGCCACGCATCGGCGCTGATTCTCCGCGACTTCGACACGTAGTCGGTTTGCAGGCGGCGCACCTCATCCGCGAATGGCTCATCGTAGATGAACAGCGTGGCCTCGAAGTTCAGGAAGAAGCTGCGCTGGTCCATGTTCGTGGAACCGACCATGGAGAACTTGCCGTCCACGGTCACGATCTTGCTGTGCAGGAGGCCGTCGAGGTACTCGTAGATCTCCACGCCGGCGCCCAGAAGGTCCTGGTAGTGGGCCCGCCCCGCGGCGGCGACGAGCGGGGCATCGGAGACGTCGGGCAGCACCAGGACGACGCGCACCTTGCGGGTGGCTGCGGCGACGAGCGACTCGAGCAGGGCGGCGTCGGGCACAAAGTAGGGCGTGGTGAGGATGATCTCCTGGCGCGCCGCGTAGATGGCGGTGAGGATGGCCTGGTGGATCGCCTGCGGCGTCGGGCCCCGGCCCGAG
>DASZWV010000354.1:0-3682 GCA_035546115.1 Phycisphaerales bacterium | reverse complement strand
CCAGGACACGCCGATCGACGAGTTCCAGCTCGGCGCCGCGCGGGCCGCGATCGAGCGGCTCTACCGCGACAAGGGCTACTACCAGGCGACGGTGACGATCGACCAGAAGGAGCTCGAGCGCGGGGACGTGCTGTTTGTCGTCGCCGAGGGCGAGCGAGTCCGCGTGACGGACATCCGCTTCGAGGGCAACAACGCCTTCAAGGCGCGCCAGCTCACCCCGCACATCAAGACGACCACGGCCGGCATCTTCGACTCCGGCCCGGTGGACAACGAGCAGCTCGAGAAGGACGTGCAGTCGCTGATCGAGTTCTACCACGACCGCGGCTACCTGGACATCCGGGCCGACAAGCAGGTGATCTTCAGCCCCGACGGCAAGGAGGCCATCGTCAAGTTCGTCCTCGAGGAGGGCCCCCTGTACACCCTCCGCAGCGTCAAGGCCGAGCTCGAGGGCGAGAACGGCGAGCTCCGGAGCGGCAGGTCCCCGGTGGTGCTGAGCGAGGACCAGATCCGCGGCCTGATGGAGATCAAGGCCGGCGATGTGTACAGCATCGACAAGGTCCGCAAGTCCACCGACGCCGTGCGCAACGCCTACGCCGCGATGGGCTACGTGGACGCCCAGGTGCGGGGCTTCGAGCTGCGCGACCCGTCGAGCCCGGTGGTGGACCTGCTGCTGATCGTGCACGAGGGCGGCCGCTTCAAGACGGGCACCGTGACGGTCAAGGGCGACTCGATCACGCAGCAGAAGGTCATCCTGCGCGAGATCACCGACATCAAGCCGGACCGGCCGCTGGACATGAGCGCCGAGCGCGTCGGCGACCGGCTCGTCACCGACGCCGAGCGGCGGCTCAACGACCTCAATCTCTTCGAGCCGGGCTCGGTGAAGCTCACGCTCCAGCCGGAGGACCCGTCGAACCCGGGCTACCGCGACGTGCTCGTCGAGATGCGCGAGACCAACACGGGCTCGCTCAGCTTCGGCGTGGGCGCGGGCTCGGACTCGGGCCTCATCGGGATCGTCAGCCTCAAGCAGCGCAACTTCGACATCGCCGACTGGCCCGACTCGGTCAGCGAGTTCTTCGCCGGCAAGGCCTTCCGCGGCGCCGGGCAGGAGTTCAACATCTCCCTCCAGCCCGGCACCGAGGTGCAGACCTACTCGATCGGCCTCTCCGATCCGTACCTCTTCGACACCGACTACTCGGGATCCGCGAGCGCGTTCTACTACAAGCGGGAGTACGACGAGTACAACGAGCGGCGCCTCGGCGCCCACTTCGCCCTTGGCCGCCGGTTCGGCGAGCAGTGGGTCGGCAACCTCACGTTCCGGTACGACGACGTCAAGATCTCCAGCATCTCCCCCGACTCGCCCGACGCCCTGTTCGATTCCGAGGGCGCCAACGTCGTCACCGGCATCGGCGCCCGGCTGACGCGGACCACCGTGGACTCGCGCGTTCGTCCCACCAAGGGCTCGCGCATCTCGGCCGAGGTCGAGCGCGTCGGCGCCATGGGGGGCGACTACAACTTCACCCGCCTCTCGCTCGAGCACACGGTGTACATCCCGGTGTACGAGTCGTTCCTCGGCTACCGCACGGTCTTCAGCTGGAAGACCCAGGCCTCGTACATCCCCGAGGGCTCCTCCGAGGCGCCGATCTTCGAGCGGCTCTACCTCGGCGGGCGCAGTTTCCGCGGGTTCAAGTTCCGCACCGTCAGCCCCAAGGGCCTCCGGCACGACAACGGCCAGCCGAGCGATGTCGGCATCGGCGGCTCGTGGCTGTTCTTCACCGGCGTCGAGCTCCAGCAACCCGTCTACAAGGACGTCGTGTCGGTCGTCGGGTTCATCGATTCGGGCACCGTCACGAACCAGCCGGGCTTCTCTCAGTATCGCGTTTCGGCCGGCGTGGGGCTTCGCATCGCGGTGCCGCAGCTCGGCCCGGTCCCGCTCGCGTTCGATTTTGCCATCCCCCTGATCAAGGAGGACCAGGATCGAGAGCGGGTCTTCAGCTTCACGCTCGACGTGCCCTTCTGACGGGCGGATTCGGGCCATCGAACGGGAAAGTCGCGAAAGCGTGCTGGGTGGTGCTGGGTTGTGCGTCTAGGATCGGGCGGTTTGCGAAGACTAACCTCAAGGATTGGAGCCTGAGCATGATGATCGGAATGTCGCGTCGGTGGTTGGCGGGCTTGGCGCTGGGTCTTGCTGGTCTTGGCGCGGCGGGGCCCGCCCACGCCTCCCGAATCACCCGGCCCGCGCCGGAACGGCCGCTGGAGGCGGCCCCCGTGCCCCCCGCCGCGCCCGTCGTCGCGACCGTCGATCTCGAGGAGGTCATCAAGGGCCTCAAAGAGCGCGAGGACAAGGAGAAGGCGCTCAAGGGCACGCAGGATGACTATCAGAAGCGGGTCAACGACCTGGCCGACGAGGCCAAGAACGCCAAGAGCAAGCTCGAGAACATGCCCGACGGTCCGGACAAGATCGCGATGGCCAAGACCGTCCGCGAGAAGCTCATCCGCGCCGAGTTCGAGAAGCAGTACGCCGAACGCGTGCTCGCCGAGATGAAGGGCGAGATGCTCCGCGAGCTCTACAACAAGATCAACGACGCCGTGCAGAAGGTCGCCAAGCAGAACGGCTACCAGCTCGTGCTCACCAGCGACGCCAAGGTGCAGGTCAACCCCGGCGATCCGGACAGCATCCTCCGCGCCATCGCCCTCAAGCGCATCCTGTACGTCGACCCCTCGATGGACATCACCAACGACATCATCCAGTACCTGAACAACCAGTACGCGGCCGGCCCCGCGGCGGGCTCCACCAGGAAGCCGTAGCCCTTCGGTCCGCACGAAATCCACGCCCGACCCGAGCCGGCCCCGCGTGCCGGCTCTTTGTTTTCCCGCTTGCAGGAACCGTCCCGTTCGCCCAAACCGCGGCCAAAACGGGCCGGTTTTGAGCCATCCGCGCCGCCGCCGAGGGACCCATCCCATCCAGACTTGCCTACAGTGATGCCCAACAGCACCTTGAGGTTCATGGCCATGCCCCCGAGCGCTACCTCCCTGACGTGGGTCTCCCCGTCCTCCAAGGACTCGATGTGGAACGCCCTCATCCACGACAGCGGCGCGGCCATCGCCGTCTTCGACGCCGAGGGGTGGGCCCACTACGCCAACAACGTCTTCCTGCGCATGGCGGGCGTGCGCACCATCGATGAGCTCAAGAAGCTCTCGATCGAGGAGCGCCTGCAGCACGACATGGCCGAGGAGCGGCTGCTCATCCTCCGCGACGTCATCCGCAACGGACACGCCCAGATGTTCCGCGACATGCGCCGGGGCCGGGCCCTGGTCATCACCGCGCGCCAGTTCCCAGGCCAGCCCCAGTTCTGCCTCGCCGTGTACAAGCCCGCGGACATCCCCAACTGGGCCAGCGACGCCGACCCGACCGACGTGGACGCCGCGCAGATCAAGCACGTCGACGCCGGTCCGCTGGCCGTCCTCAGCGAGCGCGAGAAAGAGATCCTCGCCCTGATCGGCCAGGGCCTGACCTCGGCGCAGATCGCCAAGAAACTCTGCCGCACCATCAAGACGATCGAGTGGCACCGCAGCGCGATCGCCCGCAAGCTGCACACCAAGGACCGCGTCGCACTCGCCCAGCTCGCCATCCAGGCCGGTTTGTGCTCGCCGACGTTCAAGGTTCCCACGGGCAAGCGCCGCG
>DASZWV010000353.1:0-3867 GCA_035546115.1 Phycisphaerales bacterium | reverse complement strand
CGGATCATGGCGCTGGAATCGATGTGGAAGGATGCGGCGGCGAGTCCGGATCGGCTGAAGCTCGCCCGCAACGCCTCGAAGGATGTGCTCTGGAAGAGCGCCGCGCCGGATGTGCTCCGCCAGCGGGCGTGGGAGCTGCTGCTGACGGACACGTCGGAGGCCGGGCTGGCGGACACGCAGAAGTTTCTGTCGCTGCGCCTGCCGACCGAGTCGCAGTGGCGCATCGTGAAGGCGTATTGCGAGTCGATCGTCTCGCGGGCGAGCGACCCCGGATGGCGGACCGTGACGGCGTCGCTCGTGCGCTCGTACGCGCGGAAGGTGCCCGCGCCGCCGGACGACCAGCGTCCGGAGCGGGATGCGCTGCTCGCGACGCACCCGGGATCGGACCTGACGAGCGTGGTGTTCGACGTGTTCGTGCACCCATCGGAGAACGGCGCGCCGAAGTATCCCGACGACAGCGCCCAGCGATCGCGCGAGGCCGCGTGGGACCTGCTCGGACGGCTGGATCCGGACGGCTCGCGCCGGGCGGTGCTCGCCTCCGGGGCGACGTCGAGCGACCCGGCGATCCGCGACATCAACAGGTGCGCCCACGACCTGGGCGTCGTGCCGATCACGGGCTCGGAACTCAACTGGATGCGGGGGCTGATGGACGACAAGGACCGGCGCAACGCCGCGTGGTGGACCGAGACCTCCAGCGCGGTGGGCCGGCTCGGCCCGGAGCAGCGCCGCGGCCTGCGGTTGCGGCACCTGGAGCCCCTGCGGTGGGCGACGACGAACAAGCCGGAGTGGGTGCGAGCCCCGCGCGAGCAGCTCTATGCGGAGTTGACGCGGCGTCTCGAGGGCCGGCGGATCTGGCTGAACACCGAGGGCTCGATCGGGATGGACGGCAAGAGCCACGAGACGCCCAGGGACTGGGCGAACGAACTGACCTGGGGCGACCTGCTGTCGATCCTCGTGATCGATGAGGCGATCCATCATCCGGGGATGCCCGCGGAACTTTTCGCACAGGCTTTCGCCGACCAGGCGGACACGACAACGGAGTACGGCGGCCTGCTGTGGTCGGCCGATCAGGGCGGCGTCGTTCCCGGTTCGGCGCGCGGCGCGAAGAGCCAGCCGGCGGCCGGCGCGTTCGCCGTGCGCAGCTACCAGCCGAGGCCCACGGAGCGGAAGGACGACCGGACGTTCATCGCGCCCGAGGAGATGTTCACGGACAGCGCGCGGGCGATCGCGCACTACCACTTCCACGTGCAGTCGCCGAACAACTCCGACTATGCCGGGCCGGGACGGGGCGATCTGGACTACGCCACGATGCACGGGCGGAACTGCGTCGTGTTCACGAGCGTTCGCGAGGGCGTCATGGATGCGGACTACTACCAGTCGAACGGGGTCGTGATCGATCTGGGAGAAATCACCAACGGAAAGTGATCAGGGGCGTGCGGCCCTCGCGAAGTGCGGGCGGCCTTGAGCGCCAAGGACGGTGTCGTGCTGCAACTCTGGCTGATCGCACTCCTCGCGATCGTGTACATCCATGATGAGCCCGTGCGGCGCGGCCTCGAGGGCGCGCCGGTCGAGTTCTCGGCGGCGAAGGTCGCCCTTGTTCTGGTGCCATACCTGGTGCTCGCGGGGGTTGTGCACCTTGCGTGCGCGGCCGCGGCTCGGGAGATGGATCGGCGGGGCTCGCTCCGGGCCGTGGACCGGGCCGAGCGCGTGCTCTCGCTCTCTCGCGGACTGACCGTCCTGCTGCACGGCGCGGCGGTGTTCTCGGGGGGGTGGCTCGAGCAGGTGCGGGCCGCCATGGGCAACTGGATCATGCTCGACGAGATCGTGGCCGTGCTGCCGCCGCTGCTGACGATCGTGGCGGGGTGGTGGTCGTACTACCCGATCGAGGCACGCCTGCGCGAGTCCATGTGGGTCCGCGTGCTGGAGGAGGGGCACCCCTCGTACCCGACGCCGTCGCGCTGGCAGTTTGTCTGGTCGAACATCCGGCACCAGATGTTCTTCATCCTGATACCGCTCGTGCTCATCGGCGCGTGGAACGAGGAGTGGCGGCGGATTCTGGCGCACCGGGGCGAGGGGGTCCTCGGCGAGTTTGCCCGGTGGGTCCGTGAGTCTCCGTACCAGGAACCGATCCAGCTGGTTGGTCAGCTCGGCGGGGTGTTGATCGTGCTCGCGATCTCGCCGCTGCTCATGCGGGCGGTGTGGGATGCGCTCCCGCTCGAGCCGGGGGCGCTTCGCGATCGTCTGATGTCGGTGTGCACGCGGGCGGGTGTGCGCATCCGCGGGCTGCTCGTGTGGCGGACCCACGGGACGATGCTCAACGGGGTGGCCATGGGCCTGGCGGCGCCGCTTCGGTACATATTGCTGACTGACGCCCTGCTGGACCAGCTTCCCGAGCGGCAGGTCGAGAGTGTCATGGCCCACGAGGTTGGGCACGCCAAGTACCACCACATCCCGTGGATCCTGTGCACGCTTCTGGCGTCCATGGGCCTTGCGGCGGTGGCGCTGTTCATTGTGGCGCTCGTGATCGGTCCGATCGCGATGTTCCTCGGATGGCCGGCGGTGGATGATGTTCTCCAAGTGCTCGGTGGGATCGTCATGATGCTGTTCGCGATCGCGACGTTCGGCTGGGTGAGCCGGCAATTCGAGTGGCAGGCGGATGCGTTCGCGGCCAAGGTGATCAGCCGCGAGAGCCCGGCGAACTCGGTGGTAACGCAAGAGTCGGTCGACTCGATGTGCAGCGCTCTCGAGGCGGTCTCGAGGCTGAACCACATGCCCATGAATCGGTGGAGTTTCCGGCATGGCTCCATGACCACCCGGCAGGAGCGGCTCCGCACCCTTGTCGGCATGCGGCTGGACCGGCTGCCGATCGATCGCACCTGCCGATGGATCAAGACCGGCATCATCGTGGGCATGGCCGCGGTCATGTTCTCGATCGCGGTGCCGGGGCTGGCACGGTCCATCGTTGATCGCCCGCGCTACGAGATTCCCGATTGGTACAAGCCGCGCGTGTCGCATCTGGAGGATGCGCCGTGAAGTTCGTCAAGATGCACGGTTGCGGGAACGACTATGTGTACCTCGACGGGGTGACCGACGGCGCGGTGGCCGCGCTGATCGATCAGCCGGGGTGGATGGACCTCGTCAAGCGGATGAGCGACCGGCACAAGGGGATCGGGTCGGATGGCGTGATCGTGATCACCAGGCCGGATGCCGCCGAGGCCCATGTCCGCATGCGGATGTTCAACGCCGACGGATCGGAATCCGAGATGTGCGGCAATGGGGTTCGGTGCGTGGCGAAGTTTGCGCACGATCGGCTGGGGGTGCGGGCGAATCCGATGCTCGTGCAGACCGGGCGCGGGGTGCTGAGCATCGCGTACCGAGTCGAGAATTGGCAGCTTGTCGAGGCGACGGTGGACATGGGGGAGCCGATCCTGGAGCTCGAGCGAGTGCCCGTCGAGCGTCGTCGGGTGAAGAAGCTTCGTGAGGGGTACGTGCTAGAGGATTGCAAGGGCGTTCTCGACTGGCAGTTCGTGTCGATGGGGAATCCGCATGCGGTCATGTTCGCCGAATATGGGGAGTTGAATCGCGAGCGCGGCGTGGCCTTCATTGCGAAGTTCGGCCCCGGCGTAGAGCGGAACCAAGCGTTTCCAAATCGGATCAACGTGCACGCGTTGGCGCTGCACTCCCGCGGCGAGGCAACGCTTTACACATGGGAACGCGGCGCCGGCGTCACCCAAGCCTGCGGTACAGGGGCGTGTGCGGCATTGGTGGCAGGAGTCCTGGCGGGCCGTATGGATCGCGAAGCCACGATCCACGTCCTCGGCGGCGAACTCCGCATCCGCTGGGACGAGGCGACTAATCACGTGTTCA
>DASZWV010000352.1:0-4193 GCA_035546115.1 Phycisphaerales bacterium | reverse complement strand
GAGTGTGGGCGAGAGCGGTTGTGATGAAGTGACCAGGAGGTTGTGGTGAACCCGGGCGATGAGGATTTGGATTTGGAACAAGGTAGCGGCACGAGTCATCATGTCGGCTGCCTTAGCATCGCCCCATGCCCACCCGCGACTCCTACGACACGGTCGGCGTGATCCTGAGCATCTTCTCGATGGTCGCCCAATTTGTCCGCGCGGCCGTCGAGGATGTTCCGGAATCGCGCATGACCGAGCAGCCCGGGACAATTGTCAACCATCCCGCGTGGACGCTGGCGCACCTGAACGCGTACGCGGGGCTCCTGCTTTCGATGCTGGGCGACCCGAGCGTGCCGGAGGCCGATGCCGAGCTGGCGCGGTTCGGCTATGGCTCCACGCCCGTGCCCGACCCCGCCGCCTATCCGAGCAAGCGCGAACTCCTCGTCCGGTTTGATGAGCGCCACGCGCGGCTCGCCGCCGTGGTCGCCGAAAAGCACGCCGAGTACTTCCCCAGACCCGCGCCGGAGAAGTTCCAACCCTTCTCCCCGACCATCGGCCACGTTGCCATCATCCTGCTGACGGCGCACCCCGGGCACCACCTCGGCCAGCTCAGGCAATGGCGCCGCGCCGCGGGTCTTGTGGACGAGAAGTGACCCCACCCCCATCCCCGCGCCCCCCAACCCTCGCCCGTCCGCTCCGGCTGCACCGAATTTCCGCGGAAGGTGGCACAGTCGATGCCGTGTGCCACGGCCGATGCCACCTGCCGCCGTGCGCGATGGTGAACCCACCTGCCCAAGACCGCGAGCGCACGCGGCCCCTGCCTCCTCGCCCGTGGAGCATCGCCAAGGGGGGAAACGGCGTCGCCGGACAGTTGAGGAACTTCGCCGAGCCACCCGCTCAGAACACTCAGCTGACGCGACCCGGCGAAAAGAGGAGCTCGGCAGAATCTATCGCGGGATTGGCCTCGGCCTCGTAAGTCGTCACCGATTCGACCTCGACCATGCCGTAGTCAGGACGCTCGGCGAATCGCCTCGCGATTTCTTCGGCGTGCCTTGGATCGTGAGCCCGGAGTCGCTCGAGCGCTCCGGGCGGAGGCGGTCCCGGGACATGGCGAGGCTCGACAACGCGACGGATCAGGAGCGTTGATCGATCGATCCAAAGGTGCTCCGGTAGCCCGAGCATGCGGGGAAGCGCAACAACCACACAGTCTTGCGCAGATGCGTCGGCATCGTCCACCACGGATGCCGGTTCCCTTGGCCGCGAGGGCAGATGCGCGTGCATCTCTGGCATGAGAAGATGCGGCACACGGTGCGATGCGCCGCCGGAGGTACCTGTCGCGGCACTCAGGCCATTCGCCAGAGTCGCGAAGCCTTCTCGCTCGGGTTTGATCGACCACCAGCTCCGAACACGCCCGCCTTCCGTCCAGAGCGCGAACTGGTCCCAGTCGTCTTCGCCGTGGCGGCTGCGAAACTCAAAGAGGAATCCTCTCGACCGCGCGAACCGTGTCGAGAATGGCCGGCGCCTTGTCCTCTTTCGAGGGCTGAAGAAAGTGGTTGTGACAACCCCGGTGTCCCGGTAGGTCCGGAGCGCGGCGTAGACAGCCGCCATTCGAGTAAGAATGTCCTCTGCGTCCGCGAACATTCGATGCAAGCCTATCCGAGACTCGCCGTCTCCACGCGCACGGCCCCTGTCCCCTCGGGCCCCGCGGCGGCAGGAAACGAGGTCCGGGGCGGGGCGGAGGCCCGCCGGTTTGCTCCAAAGAGTCGTCGGTTTGGAGCCCGCCGACGTCGGTCCGGAGCTAGCCGTCGACGGGTTGCTCCCAAGAGTCGACGGTCCGGAGCAAACCGTCGAGTGTTTGGAGCACCCGGTTCGGGTCCGCTTTCGCGTGCGCTGCTCGGCGTGAGGCCAAATCGGCCCTGCGGGCGTTTGCGTCGCGGGATTCTCGGCCGCGCGGGGGTTGCGCGTTCGGGTTGGGGGAAAGGTGTCGAGGTGTCGAGGTGCCAAGGTGTCGAGGGAACAGCCGGAGAGCGCCCTTGTCACCTTGTCACCTTGCCACCTTGCCACCTCCCCCCCAACCCCCCTCCCCATTCCTACCGTTCGCCCGCCGTGACGCCGCTCCTGTTCACTCTGATCACGTTCTTCGCATCGGTCGCGGCGGGGGTGCTGGGGTCGCTGCTCGGGCTTGGTGGCGGGATCATCGTGGTGCCGCTGCTGACGCTCGCGATGGGCGTGGACATCAAGCACGCGATCGGGGCGTCGATCGTGTCGGTGATCGCGACCTCGAGCGGGGCGGGGGCGGCGTATGTGCGCGAGCGGATGACCAACGTGCGGGTGGCGATGCTGCTGGAGGTGGCGACCGTGTCGGGGGCGATCACGGGGGCGTATCTCGCGGGGCTGTTCGCCGGGCGCGGGCTGTTCCTGCTGTTCGGGGCGCTCATGGCGTACTCGGCGATCGCGATGTCCCGCGGCAAGCACGAGCATCATGGGGCGATCGTGCCGCCGGACCCGCTGGCGGATCGGCTGAAACTGCACGGGTCGTACTTCGATGCGGCCAGGGGGCACGATGTGCACTATCGCGTGGCGTTCACGAAGCTGGGGTTCGGGCTGATGTATCTGGCGGGCGTGGCGAGCGGGCTGCTGGGGATCGGCTCGGGGGTGTTCAAGGTGCCGGCGATGGACCTGGCGATGCGGATGCCGATCAAGGCGTCGACGGCGACGAGCAACTTCATGATCGGGGTGACGGCGGCGGCGAGCGCGGGGGTGTGGTTCTCGCGCGGGGATGTCAACCCGTTCATCGCGGCGCCGGTGGCGAGCGGAGTGACGATCGGTGCGGTGGCGGGCTCGAAGCTGCTCGGGCGGCTGGCGGGGAGGAAGATCCGGCTCGCGTTCGTGGTGGTGCTGCTGGTCGTGGCGGGGCAGATGCTCTGGAAGGGGGCGCACACATGAGCGCGAAGGAGCGGCCCGCACGCGATGTGGAGCGGGAGATGGCGCGGGTGCTGGGCGTGGAGCTGGCGATCAGCCGGCTGCTGCGGATCGGCGTGCTGGTGAGCCTGTGCGTGATCACGGTGGGGATCGCGGTGAGCTTTGTGCACCATCCGGACCAGGCCACGAGCAAGGATGAGTATCAGCGGCTGGTCGGCCCCGGTGCCCGCATCGCGCACACGCCGATGGAGGTGGTCGATGGGCTGGCGCACTTCCGCGGGCAGGCGATCGTGGTGCTGGGGCTGGTGCTGCTGGTGGCGACGCCGATCGCGCGGGTGGCGGTGTCGATCGTGGCGTTCATGCACCAGCGGGACCGGATCTTCGCGGCCGTCACGACGCTGGTGCTGCTGCTGCTGCTGCTGTCGTTCGTGCTGGGGAAAGCGGAGGGGTAAGGGGGAAAGGCGAGTTGCGGGGGCGGGGTGGGCGGAGGGGTGGGGGGGGGTGGGGGGGCCCGGTCCTCATCCAAATCCTCTGGCTATGGCGGAGTGATCATCGTTCCGAGCTGCTTTCCCTGCATCACGGCCTTGATGTTGCCCTTCTGCTTGAAGTCAAAGACGAGCACGGGGATCTTGTTCTCCTGGCACATAGCGAGGGCCGTGATGTCCATGACGGCGAGGTTCTTGCTGATGCTCTCGGCGAAAGTGAGCTTCTCGTAGCGGGTGGCGGTGGGGTCTTTCTTCGGGTCGGCGGAGTAGACGCCGTCGACCTTGGTGGCCTTCATGAGGAGCTCGCACTCGAGCTCGGTGGCGCGGAGGGCGGCGCAGGTGTCGGTGGTGCAGAAGGGGTTGCCGGTGCCGCCGACGAGGATGATGATGCGGTTTTTCTCCATGTGGCGCAGGGCGCGGCCGCGGATGAAGGGCTCGGCGACGGCGCGGACGTCGATGGCGGTCATGACGCGCGAGTCGACGCCGAGGTGGAGGAGGGCCTCCTTGAGGGCGAGGCCGTTCATCATGGTGGCGAGCATGCCCATGTAGTCGGCGGTGGCCTGATGGATGTGCGCGGCCTTGGCGAACTTGGCCCCACGGACGAAGTTGCCGCCGCCGACGACGACGGCGAGCTGGACGCCGGTATCGTGGGCTTCCTTGACCTCGGCGGCGATGAGGCCGAGTTCCGGGGGTTCGATGCCGGTGGTTCCTCCCTGTCCGCCCGAGCCGAAGGCTTCGCCGGAGAGTTTGAGGAGGACTCGGCGGTAGGGGGAGTTGGTTGAGGTGGTTGCCGGGGCGGGTTTC
>DASZWV010000351.1:0-3563 GCA_035546115.1 Phycisphaerales bacterium | reverse complement strand
GGGGCCGGGGGCGGGAACATCGGCGATGGAAAGGGGCTCGGAGCGGGCGGATCGGGCAACGGCGGAGCGAGCTTCTTCGGCATCGAGGCGAAGGGGTCGCGGTTCCTGTATATCTGCGATATTTCGGGGTCGATGGACTGGGATGAGAACGGCATGGCCTCGGGGCAGCACACGCGGCTGAACGCGCTGAAGCGCGAGCTGTCGCGGTCGATCCAGGGGCTGATGGAGCACATGCAGTTCTACGTGTTCTTTTTCAGCTCGAGCGTGCAGCCGCTGAACCCGGACTCGAACAAGTGGATGCTCGCGAAGGATTCGGGGAAGAAGTACGCGCTGGACCGGATCGACAAGCTGCGGGCGTGGGGGGGCACGGAGCCGTGGCCCGCGTTCGAGCTGGCGTTCCAGATGCGGCCGGCGCCGGACGCGATCTACTTCATGACCGATGGGGAGTTCGATCCGACGGTGGCGCTGCGCATCCAGGCGGTGAACGTCGGGAGCCGGAAGATTCCCATCCATTGCATCACGCTCGTGGAGCGGACCGGCGAGGAGGTGATGCGGAAGATCGCCTCGGACTCCGGCGGCACGTACACCCACGTCCCGGGGACCAGATAGGCCATGGCATCTCCTTCGCCGAGCCGACGGATCGCGCTCATCATCCTGACGGCTTGCCTCTCGGGCGCGCTCGCCGGCGCGGCCGATGCGCAGGTGTGTCTGCACGGGCAGTCCGATCCGTTCGACGGCGAGGTGCAGAGCGTGGGGCCGCAGGGGGTCGTGGTGCGTGCGGGGCAGGGTACGAAGACGATCTCGTGGGACCGCATCCGCGAGGTGCGCGGGGATCACGGGGCTGAGGCGGCGAAGTTCGCACCGCTGGCCGACCAGGTGTGGCGGGCGCGGACGCGGCTGGAGCGGGGCGACTTTGCGAGCGCGGAGCCGCTGCTGGATGGGCTGGTGGATCGGGCCCGCGCGGAGCCGGGGCCGACGGCGGTCGTGGTGTTCGAGGGGTTGGTTCGGTGTCGTTTGAAGCGGGGGGCGCAGTTGCCGGCGGTGTGGGCGTGGCTGGATTGGATCCGCGCGCGCGGCGGGACGCTCGAAAAAGGCGTGGCCGTTGCGTGGATCGGGGCGAGGATCGATGGGCCGGCGGAGATCGATGAGGACACGGGGCTCGTGACGGCCCTGCCGCCGGTGTTTCTGCGCGATGCCGGGCTGGATGCGGGGGCGGCGAGCGAGGAGTGGGCGCGGGCGACGTCGTCGGCGGATTCCGAGACGGCGGCGGACCTTGCGATGCTGTACCGGGCCGCGGCGCGGTTCGAGGCGGGGTTGCCGCCGGAACTGAGGCCGGTGAAGTCGGAGGCGACGGCGGTGCGTTTGGTTGGGGAGATCGTGCGGGCGCGGGTCGGTGATGATGGCGAACGCAAGCAAGCCCGCGATGCGCTGCTGACCCGACTGGGGACGAAGGACATCGAGCCGTGGATGGAGTGCTGGTGTCGGGTGGGGATCGGGCGGTCGCTGGTTCGCGAGCAGGATCCGGAGCTTCGGCGGCAGGGGGTGATCCAGATGCTGCACGTGCCGGCGCGGTTCATCCGGGTGTCGCCGCAACTGGCGGCGCTGGCGCTGGCGGAATCGGCGGTGACGCTGCACGAGATGGGGGATGAGGCGGGGGCGGCGTCGGTGAAGGGGGAGCTGATCGACCGGTTTTCGCGATCGGCGGCGGCGGGCTGGCCGCGGCTGCGGGAAGTCCATGTGCAGGGCGAAGCCGCGGCGGCGTCTGGCGGTACAACACCGCAGAAGGCGGAGAAGCCGGGGTCTTCGCCCGAGAGCACGCCCGCGGATGGGAGGCCACGCTGAGGATTCGCGGAAGCAGAGCGGTGCTTTTCGCGTCGGCGACCGCCGCCGGGGTGTGGCTGTGCGCGCCGGGGGCCGCGCGTGCGCAGGAGCCGGATGAGGAGGCGGCGACGACACCGGACCAGGCGGTTGAGTCGTATCTCGAGAGGCTGGGGCTCAAGAAGCTGCTGGCGGATCAGCTGGAGCGGCGGCTCGCGCAGACGCCGAAGGACCTGCGGTTGCCGCTGGCGGAAAAGCTGGGGAAGATCTACGTCGATCTGCTCGGCGCGGCGGGCACGACGGAGGAGCGTCAGCACTGGGAGGACAAGGCGCGCAACCTGCTGGTGCTCGCGCCGGATGCGGACTCGTTCGACCTGCGGCTGAGCCTGAACCGGGCGGTGTACACGCGTGCGGAGGACATCGCGGAACGTCAGCGGCTTCGCATGGCGACGCCGGACGAGGTCGCCGATGCGGAGCGGTCGTTCCGATCGCTGGTCACGCAGTTCCAGGAGATCGGCGGGAAGGCGAATCGACGCGTGGAGACGCTCGAGCATGTCGAGCAGACGGGGGATGCGACCGATGCAGCGCTCGCGGACTTGGCCGATGCGCGGCGTCAGCGGTCGCTGGCGTTCTATTACGCGGGGTGGTCGAACTACTACCTCGCGATGCTGACGCGCACGGAGCAGCCGGCGATCGACGCGATCCGCGACTTCGGCTGGCTGCTGAACTCTTCGAGCGGGCGCTCGGCCACGCCGGACCGTGTGCCGCCGGCGATGTTCCAGTATGAGCACGTCGCGCGGGCCGCGATCGGGTGCGGGATGTGCGCGGGGCTTCGGGGGAACGACAACGAGGCGCTCCGGTGGCTGGATGCGGTGGAGCAATCTCCGGAGACCGCGGAATCG
The DNA here is from genome assembly GCA_035546115.1 of Phycisphaerales bacterium. Taxonomy (GTDB): domain Bacteria; phylum Planctomycetota; class Phycisphaerae; order Phycisphaerales; family UBA1924; genus UBA4658. Next base: position 843 of record DASZWV010000351.1, on the reverse strand, counting down.
CTGAAGGAACAGATCGTCACGCGGCGGTTCGTCGTGCTCGGGCAGGCCAAGCGATGGGCCGACCTGGAGCTGCTGGTTCGACGGACGCGCAGGGCGGATCGCAGTGGGGGCGGGCCCGACCTGACGCCGCTGCCGACGGTGCTGGCGCGGTTGCTCGCGATCATGACGCTCGAGGCGGACAAGCGCATCGCGGGCGGGCCGATCGAGGGGCTCGCGAAGGTTGCGCTGGGTGATCTGGTGGCGCGCAAGGAGGTTGCGCAGGTTCTGGACCTGGTCAACCGGTACGGGACGTCGGCGCTGGGGGATCAGGGGTTCATCGCGAACTACGTGCGAGCCCTGCAGGCGTACGACGTGGCGCGCAAGGCGCACGAGGCGGAGGGCGGGTCGGCGGATGAGGAGGCGGCGGAGGAGCCGGCGAGAACGCCGTCGGTGATCAACCAGTATCGCGCGGCGGCGACGATGTTCGAGGCGGCCGGGCGCGAGTCGGATGCGGAGCAGTTCGCGATCGAGCGGGTGCGGGCCGCGACCATGCGTGGGCGTTCCTTGTATTACGCGGGGGAGCCTGCCGCGGCGGCGGATGTGTTCCTGGATGCGTGGAAGCTGGTGGGCCGGACGCCGGCGGGGGAGGAGCCGCTCTGGCTGGCGGTCCTGTCGCTGGACCGGGCGGCGCGGCAGAGCCAGACGGAGAGTGCGCGGAAGAAACTGAACGAGACCGTGACGCTGTTTCTGCAGACGTATCCGGAGTCGGCGCGTGCGCCGCGGCTGACGCTCATGCAGGTCTCGCTCGGCGCGGTGGGCGATGATGAGGCGCTGAAGGTGCTCTCGGCGGTGCCGAAGGAGTCG
>DASZWV010000350.1:0-3830 GCA_035546115.1 Phycisphaerales bacterium | reverse complement strand
GCGCCACCAGCGGCCGCAGCCCCGGCGACGCCAGCCGCATCGCCAGCCCCCGATACCGCCGCAGCGCATACAGCACCATGATCCACGCCGACGGCCCCGTGTACACCTCGCCGCTGTCCGCCAGCACGATCAGCTGCTCATCCCCCACCGCCGCAAACGCCCGCGCAAACCGCTCCCGCACCTGCGGCGCCCGCGCCGGCGCGAACCGCACCGGCAGATACGTCGGCTCCACCACCAGCCGCCGCACGGCGCGGCAGCACAGCCCGCAGTCATTGTCATACAGCACAGTCAGAGACTTCATAAAGCCCTCCGCGCACCGAGCACCCCGCACCGCGCACCACTCTCCACCCTCACACCACCACCGTCGCATCCGGCTCCACCGGCGGCGGCGCGTTCCGCAGCAGCGCCCGGCTCCGCGCCTTCGAGAAGATCAGGATGTTCATGAAGTGCATCCCGCCCAGCACGAACAGCACGATCCCCACCTTCCACGAGAGCGACTCCATCGCCTCCAGCCACGACGTCGGCTTGTCCCCGTACCGCAGGAACATCGACACGAACCCCAGGTTCACCAGGTAGAAGCCCACCACCAGCAGCCGGTTCACCGAGTCCGCCAGCGGCTGGTTGCCAAGGAACGAATCCACCAGAAACACCCGCCCGTTCCTGAACAGCGTCCGCGCCACCCACACGGTGATCGCGATCGACAGCAGCGTGTACACGAGGTACATGGTCTCGGTGAACGGGGTGGACGAGATGGTCGGCGACATGGCAGGCTCCTGGTGATGAGGTTGAAGGATCGAGGACTGAGAACGAGAACCGTCAATGCTTTCTGATTGTTCTGTCTGAAGAGAAACACGCAGACGTGCGAGAACAAGCCGCGGCCATCGCGCCCCGGCTAACGAGCCGTGAGGAGGTCCTTGAGCTTGGAACCGGCCTTGATCAACCTGCCGATCGCCTCGCTGGGCAGCTTGCGCATGGCCGCGACGACGGCGTCCCCCTGGATCAGCAGATCACGCAGCGACTCCAGCCGCATCGCCACGTGCTTGTCTTCCTTCGGATTGTCCTTCGCGCTCTCGATGCACTCGGCCAGCAGCCGGATCGTCGGCTCGATCTCCCGCTCGCGACGCTTCTGCAGCACCCGGTCCAGCGTCTCCCACGGGTCGGCCAGCGCCTCGAAGTGCTCCTTCCGCTCGCCCACCTTGAGCACCGGCCGCACGATCCCCCACCCGATCAACTCCCGGATCGACGTCGACACGTTCGACCTGGCCATCGACAGCGTCTCGGCGATCTCCTCGGCGCTCAGCGGCTGGCCGGCGATGTACAGCAGCGCGTGGATCTGGGCGACCGACCGGTTCACCCCCCAGCGGTCACCCATCTCCCCCCAGTGGAGGATGAACTTCTGCATGGCTGGCGTGAGGGTCAGCATGGTGGTCTGGTCAAGGAAAACGTCGCGGCGGGGCAAGGCAAACCGGGCTGTTCGCTTATTTCTGTATCGACAGAATATACCGAAAACTTGCCCTGTCAAGCACCCCGAAACACGAATTGCATCCCAAGGTCCCACCGGGCACGCGACCCCCTTTGGCCGGGTAACTTCAAGGGTGGAATTGTTCCACGAAACCACTGTCAGAAAAGGGCTTGCATAATGGTCGCAAATCGTCCATGATGGATGCATGACGGCGTACCGGACGGCGATGGGAGCCCCTTCCCATCGCTCGTGCGTTTGCGCCAATCGGCTCGACGGCGAGTCACCAACACGAGGTCAATGGACATGAATACCGGTCAGTTCGTTCAGACTGTGGCCGCTGCAGCGGGGCTGGCATTGAGCGTGGGCGTCGCGATGGGCGATGCACGCTCCTACGACGGCTCGGGGAACAACGTCGCCAACCCGACCTGGGGCGCCGCGGGCACGCGCCTGGTGCGCCGCAGCCCGGCCGCGTACGCCGACGGCCTGAGCGGCATGGCCCGCCAGGCCTCGCCCAACCCGCGCGACCTCTCGAACATCATCGCGTCCCAGACGGTCTCGTACCAGAACTCGCGCGGACTGTCGGACATGGTCTGGCAGTGGGGCCAGTTCGTGGACCACGACATCGACCTGACCAAGCTCGGCACCGAGACGGCGAGCATCGCCACCTCGCCGAGCGATCCGGCCTTCGCCGGCACCCCCATCGGCTTCTCGCGGTCGGTCTACGACGCATCGACGGGCGGGAGCGCGCCGCGAGAGCAGATGAACTCGATCACCTCGTACCTGGATGGTTCCCAGATCTACGGCTCGGACGCGGCCCGCGCCAGCGCCCTGCGCTCGCACGTGGGCGGGCGCATGCTGGTGCAGTCCAACCCGACGGGCGACCTGCTGCCGCTGAACTCCATGAACGTCGACATGGGAGCGATGCCGGGGAGCGACGCGACGCAGGTGTACGCCGCGGGCGACGGGCGCGCCAACGAGCAGCCCTGCCTCACCGCCATGCACACGCTCTTCGTCCGCGAGCACAACCGCCTCGCGGACCAGTTGGCCGCGGCCAATCCCTCCTGGAACGATGAGCAGATCTTCCAGACGGCGCGCAAGATCGTGGGCGCCGAGATCCAGAAGATCACGTACCAGGACTGGCTGCCGCACCTGATCGGCCTGGGCCGCCTGCACGCGTACACGGGGTATCGACCGAACGTGGATGCGGGAATCGCGACGGAGTTCTCCACGGCCGCGTTCCGCATCGGGCACACCATGCTCAACGGCACCCTGCTCCGGCTCGGGGAGGACGGCAACTCGATCCCGCAAGGGCCGCTGACGCTCCGGAACCACTTCTTCGCTCCTTCCGAGATTCCCAACGGGGGCGGCATCTCGCCGATGCTTCGCGGCCTGGTCGCCCAACCGGCCCAGGAGATCGACCTGCACGTGATCGACGATGTGCGCGAGTTCCTCGCCGGGCCGTTCGGGCCCCCGGGGTTCATCGGCTTCGACCTGGTGTCGCTGAACATCCAGCGCGGGCGCGACCACGGCCTGTGCGACTACAACTCGATGCGCGCCGCCTATGGCCTGAGCCCGATCACGAGCTTCTCGCAGATCACCTCCGACCCGTACGCCGCGGGGGCCCTGCAGGGCATGTACGGCTCCGTGTCGGCGATCGACCCGTGGGTCGGCATGATCGCCGAAGACCACCTCCCGGGGACCAGCGCCGGCCCGCTGATGACGGCCGTGCTGGCGGACCAGTTCGAGCGCACGCGCGACGGCGACCGGTTCTGGTACGAGATCGATCCGGACATGAGCCCCTATCGCGCGGCGGTCAACGCCACGACGCTGGCGGACATCATCAAACGCAACACCGACATCGTGAACATCCAGCCCGATGTGTTCTACGTGCCCCAGCACGTCTGCCGCCCCGACTTCAACGGCTCGGGCTCGCTGGACACGCAGGACATCTTCGACTTCATCGGGGCTTGGTTCGCCGGCGATGCGCGCGCGGACTACAACGGCGTCGACGGCGTGGAGATCACGGACATCTTCGCGTACCTGAACGCCTGGTTCCAGGGGTGCTGATCCGGGCTCACATCGGCCGCGGAATCTCCAGGCCCTCGCCCCGGTACCCGTCGAGCTTGTTGTACAGCGCGCGCCGGCTGATCCCCAGCGTGCGCGCGGCCTCGGAGCGGTTGCCGCCGGCGCGATCGAGGGCGCGCGCGATCATCTGCCGCTCGAGCCGCGCGACCGCCTCGCGCAGGGTGAGGCCCTCGATGGGATCGAGCGGATCGAGCGGCTCGCGCGCGCCACCGCGCACCGCCTCGGGCAGGTCCGGCTCGTCGACGATCTCGCCGCCGCACAGCGCCGCCGCGCGCTGCACCAC
>DASZWV010000349.1:0-4548 GCA_035546115.1 Phycisphaerales bacterium | reverse complement strand
CGAGCCCCGCACCACGGGTTGGCCCGATTCAAACAACACCCAACGGCAAGGATCACAAGCGATTCGTGCGAGTGTGTAGCCCCGCGGAAGGAGCGCGTCGAGATCGGCGGGTTCAGTCGTCGGGTTATTCAGCAACTGCATCGCAGCATCGAGCAAGGACCGCGCAAGGCTTGCCATACAAACCTCCAATCGTGAGCGCGCAATCGTACGCGGCACCGCATGGGGCAGCGACGTGACCGTGTTCGGTCGGCGCCTGTTCTGGGCCTTGTCGCCGGAGCGGGCGCATAACTGACTGCTGCGTTCCTCCGGGAAGTCGTAGCGGTCAGTTGCCAAGAGGATTGGTCCGGAATGGAATAGGCCCGAGCGGTGTGCGACCGCTCGGGCCCATCGAGAACGGGATCGACAGATCACGACCCCGGGGTGGTCGGGCTGGCAAGCGGGCGCCGTCGATCGCTCGGCCGGCGCTCGCTGTGAGAGTGACGATCAGCAACCGCCGGCGAACCAGCCGTTCAGGAAGTCGAAGATGTTCTGTACCGCGAGCGTTCCCGTATCGCCGTCTCCACCCGGAATGGCGAACTTGCTCCCGCTGAACCAGTCGTTCAGGAAGTCGAAGATGTCGCCCACGGTGATGCCGCCGATCTTGTTGTAGTCCGAGTAGCAGCACGGAGTCGTCGCGTTGCCCGTGGCGTTGCAGGTCGAGGCGCCCGCCGCGAACACCGCCCCGGCGAGGGTGTTGCCGGCGCAGTTCGCCTGAATGATGCTCGTGTTGCACGTGGCCCCGCGGCAGCAGACGCCCGGTTGCGGGCAGGGATTCGGCTGGCACGAGGAACTGTCGCCCTGGTAGTCTCCTCCAGCGCTCGCGCAGTCCGACGCGGCCTGGCCGGCGGTGCAGACGCCCGAGCTCGCATCGCAGCATGCACCCGTCGGGGTCGCGCCCGCGCTCAGGCCGATGTCCAGCCCGGTATAGCTCGCCGTGCCGACCATCGCGCTCGCGAACCAGTCGGTCGAGGAGTTGTCGGTCAGAGCCGCGATCTCCGCGGGAGTGATGGTGCCGCTCGAGTCCGCGTCGAGCACGAGGCGGCTGATCTGGGCGTGCCCGAGATCGACGCGCCCGCACAGATACAGGTTGTGGTCGTTGCCGAGGGCCAGGTCGCGCCCGGTCGGGAGCGACGTGCTCAGGTCGAGCTGCCTCACGACCGTCCAGCTCGCCGGATCGATGATGTACAGCGTGTTGGTGGTCGTCGGCGAGGAGAACGCGCTGGACAGCACGTAGATGTAGCCCGAGATCTGCGGGTTGTACGCAATCGCTGTCTGCGGGCTCGCGTCCGGACCCGGGTCGATCACCGAGACCCGCGCGACCGGAGTGCCGAACGCCGTCGCGGAGTCCAGCCCCGTCACGGGGAGGGTGTACAAGGAAAGATTCTGGCCCCCGGTGCGGACGGCCACAAGGACCGTGTCGTTGTCGAGCCACGCGGTCCCCCACGAGCCCTTCGGGCTGACGAGGTAGGGGATGGAGTTTGTCGCGCCGCCGCCGGTGATGGCCGCGCCCGCGCCGGTGCCGGGGGTTCCGCCGGCGTTGTACGAGAGCACGGCGACGAGGGCCGCGTCGTAGCCGGTGACGGCGATGCGGTCGTTGTTGGGGCTGACGCTGAGCCCGGTGACGCGGGGATTCGTCGCATCGTTGAAGATGGCGTTGAAGCCCGCCTGATCGAGGATTGGCAGCGCGTTGTTGGTGCCGTCCGTGGAGTAGTTGATGAGCGGTCCCCCGCCGCTGCCGTTGCCGAAGTCCAGGCCGAGGAGGTTGCCATGGGCGTTGTGGTTCACGCCGCCGGTGTTGTCAAACCGGGCGAACTCGATGTACGGGAACTGCTCCCAGCTGCCGACCACGGCGGGAGAGCCCGCGCCGACCCCGCGGATCTGGAAAAGCGTGCTCGTCGCATCGGCGTTGTCCGTGGCGAGCGCAAGATCGCCCGCGGCCATGAGCACGGGCGCGGGGGGAATGCAGGGACCGGGCGTGCACGCGCCGTCGATCACAAAGTCGTGCCCGCCCATCGAGGTGCAGTCGGCCGGAGCGTTCACCAGCAGGCAGCCCGAGCCGGGGACGCAGCACGAGCCCGGAGGTTGCGGGCAGGCGACGTTCACGCACGAAGTCCCCATGCCCTGGAACGTGCCGGCGGCGTTGGCGCACTCGGACATGAGGTTGGTCACGCAGGACCCATCGGCCATGCAGCACGCGCCCGCGTTGGGATCGACCATTCCGCCGGAAACGGAGACGTTGTCGATCGCGTAGCGGCACGAACTGCCGCCCCCGCCGCCGCGCCAGCTGGCGAAGCGAACCTCGACCACGCCCTGGTTCTCGGCCGCGGGCGGCATCGTCATGGTCACATGCTGGATGCTCCCGGTCGCGCCCGAGGTGAACGGATTGCCCGCGACGCTCGGCAGAGTTGTCCATGTGCCCGAGGTTCCGACGCGGAACTGCGCGACCATCTGCGCGGGCCGGCCCTGAGAGCCGTCGGTGGTGATCAGGTCGTACTCGAGGGTGATGTTGCTCGCGCTGGTGGAATTGAACGCGAAGGCCCACTGGTTCGCGCCGTTGGTGGCGTTGGTCGAGTAGGTCATGCCGATGCTCGCGCCGTCGTAGTACAGGCCGCCCGTCGTGCCCGGCGCGCCGGAGATGATGGAGGCGTCGCCCGTCGGCGTCGAGGCCTCGGCCTGTGCCTGCGTGGTGGTGCCCGAGCCGCTGACGCCGTTCCAGCCGGCGAAGTTCGAGGGAACCCCGGAGGAGAACGTCTCCATGAACGGAATAGCCCTGGCCGGGGGCTGGGTCTGGGCCATGGCGCCCCGCGCAAAGATGCTTCCTGCGCACAGACACATCGCCGCCGCTGTCAATCGCGTGGTCATTGTCGCTCCTTCTTCGTGAGAACAAACGGGTGAGTGGAATCTCTTCCAACGCACTCACCCTACTCCGCGCATCCCGCGAGTACCGGTTGCGCGACACGAGTTTGCGCAGGCTTGAAACAAGTCTGCGCAAACAGGCTTTGCCGTCGCGCGCCGCGAGCACGATCAACGAAGCGGGCGCGCATCTTCATGTGTTCTTGCACGCGTCTTTGCGCGCACGAGTATCGCGCGGGCATCGCGTGCTCTAACGTTCGCCTCTCGAATCTTCCCGCGCACTTCACGTGGAGCACGCATGGATCGCCGCGCGTTCACGCTCATCGAGCTGCTCGTCGTTATCGCCATCATCGCCCTGCTCGTGGGCATCCTCCTGCCCGCTCTCGGTGGCGCGCGGAAGGCGGGTCGCGCCGCGGTCTGCATGGCCCACGAGCGCGGCGTGGTGCTCTCCCTGGCGGCCTACGAGAGCGACAACAAGGGGTTCATGGTCGGCCCAAACACATCCGGCAACGACCTGCAGAACGGCGCCGCCTACACCGAGGGAACCTCGACGCCCTGCCAGGATTGGGATTTCGTCTCGCCGCTGCTCGGCGACAGCATGAACTTCCCGGTCGACCTGCCGACGAAGTTCCAGACCATCTGCATGACCAACCTCCGCTGCCCGGAGAACACGGTCCGCTACACCCGGCGCTACAGCGGCCAGCAGCTCCCCATGGAACCCACCATGCCCTTCACGCTGAGCTACCTCACGCCGGCCTACTTCCAGTTCTACCCAACCAACATCACATCCGTGGGCGGGCGATCCGTCGAGTCTCTCCCCGCGGGCGAGCCGATCGTGCTTCCCAGCGGTTATGCCCCGCGGATCGATCTGGTGGGCACTCTGCCCTCGAAGAAGATCTTCGCCTTCGAGGGGGCCCGCTACTGGGACCCAAGCCTGAACGCGGGCGCGGGCGGCTTCGACTACTCCACGGGCACCAACGGCACCGGCCTGGTCGGCACGCCGCAGGGCAACTTCCTCACGCGAGGGAGCGCGTTCCAGGGCTCCGGCGAGAACTATCTCCGCTCGCTCAGCGAGGGCTACAAGCCTAGCGCCATCCTCAAGCAGATCTCTCTCCGCCACTCCGACAAGATGAACGCCGGTATGCTCGACGGGCACGTCGAATCGCTCACCAACGTGCAGAGCGCCGATCCCCAGTACTTCGCGCCCACCCGCACCAAGATGCGGACGCCGACGCAGAGCTGGTGGTACTACCTCGGCCCGACAAGCTCGCCCTACCGGCAGGCAAATGGGCTGCTCCCGTAGGGGGACCTTCCTCGCTACGTTCCTGTGTAGTGGCGTAGCGGTCATTGCACGGGATGAAAATGTGCTTGGAGCCCCGGCCGGGATCTGGTACGCTGTCTTCCCGCCTTACACGGGACGGCTCGGACCACGACTGTCCGCTGCCGCCCTCCACGAGAAAACCCCGCCAGAGCGGGGTCGGGGGCATTCCGAGGATCGCACATCTAGAGGGACGTGCGCAGGATCACGTCGTCGATGCGCGTGTCGGTCGGCCGGGTTTGAGCGAGGAGGACTCGCACAACCTCCTCGTCGAGCAGGACGATCGACTCCGAACCGTTGACCGGGATCGCCTGAAGCGCCTCGGTTGTGTGCTCCGC
>DASZWV010000348.1:0-5184 GCA_035546115.1 Phycisphaerales bacterium | reverse complement strand
CAAGACGCTGTCGGGTTGGGATGTCTCCCGCCAGAAGATCCACCTCGCCGTGCGCTGCCTCATCGTCGCGCTCGTCTGCGCAACCCTCGCCCAGCCGCACATCCGCTGGAGAGCCAAGAACGTCTCCGTCGTCACGGTCATGGACGTCAGCGACTCCGTGCCCCCCGAGCAGCGACATCTCGCCGAGGCCTTTCTGCAAGGCTCGCTCGCCAAGCGTCCTCCCGATGATCGCTTCGGCGTCGTCACCATCGCCCGCTCCCCCACCGTCCAATCCCTCCCCTCCTCCGCCGCCGGCGCAGAAGAGTCCAACCCCGTCGGCCCCACCGACTCCAGCCAGTTGCAGCGCGGCGTCGAACTCGGCCGCTCCATCATCCCCTCCGACACCGCCGGCCGCGTCCTCCTCATCTCCGACGCCAACCAGACCTCCGGCAGCCTCGCCAGCGCCGCCGCCAAGCTCGCAACCGCCGGCGTCCCCATCGATGTCGCCCCGGTCCAATACGACCGCACCGGCGCCGTCCGCATCGAAGACCTCGTCACGCCCCCCTGGGTCCGCGACGGCGACACCATCTCCGTCCGCACCCTTCTGCAAGCCGGCAAGCCGGCCTCCGGCCGCCTCACCCTCCTGCTCGACGGCGAGCCGCTCGACCTCGACCCCTCCTCCCCCGCCCTTTCCGCACGGGTCGATCTGCACGCCGGCCTCAATGTGCTCACCCAGCAGGTCCGCCTCCCCACCGGCCCCGTCCATCGCATCGAGGCCTCGTTTGATCCCGACGACAAGCAAGGCGCCACGCCCCAGTTGCTCCGCGCCGAGAGCGTCACCTTCACCAGCGACCGCGGCCGGATCCTCGTCCTCGCCGACGATCCGCACGCGGCCGCGCCGTTCCTCTCCGCCATCACCTCCGACAATCTCCGCCTCGACGTCCGCCCCGGCTCGCAGGCCCCCACCTCCCTCGCCGAGTGGTCCGCGTTCGACGCGATCGTGCTCTTCGACCAGCCCGCATCCAACTTTTCCCAGTCCCAGCAGGCCGACATGGCCCGCGCGGTGCGCGACGCCGGCGCCGGCCTCCTCGTCCTCGGCGGCCCCAACAGCTACGGCGCCGGCGGCTGGATCGGCTCCCCGCTCGCCGACGCCCTCCCCGTGCTCCTCGACCCACCCGCCAAGCGCCTCATGCCCATGGGCGCCCTCGCCCTCATCATCGATCGCTCCGGCTCCATGGCCTCCCCGGTCGTCGGAACCGACATGACCCAGCAGCAGATCGCCAACGAGGCCGCCCTCCTGGCCATCCGCTCCCTCTCGCGTGAAGACCAGGTCGCCGTCATCACCTTCAGCGGCGACACCACCGTCGACGTCCCCCTCGTCAGTTGCTCCAACTCCGGCTACCTCGAGCGCGCCGTCAGGTCCATCGGGCCCGGCGGCGGAACCAACCTCTTCCCCGCCATCGACGCCGCCGCCGCCGAGCTCGCCAAGAGCCCCGCCGGCGTCAAGCACATCATCATCCTCACCGACGGCGAGACCATCGGCAATCCGAACGACGGCGTCTCCAAGGCCATCGCCCTCAAGGCCAAGGGCGTCACCCTCTCCACCGTCGCCATCGGCGACGGCGCCGACGTCACCCTCCTCCGCCGCCTCGCCCGCGCCGGCGCCGGCCGAATGCACATCGTCCGCAACGAGTCCAGCCGCGCCATCCTCCCGCAGATCCTCATCAAGGAAGCACAGACCGTCAGCCGCACCCTCATCTGGGAAGGCACGCCCTTCGCCCCATCCCTCGCCTACCCCACCGACGCCCTCCGCGGCATCAACGGCCCCTTCCCGGGCATCTCCGGCTACGTCGTCACCGCCGACCGCCCCGGCCTCTCCATCGTCGAGCTCCGCGGCCGCGAATCCGATCCCATCCTCGCCGAGTGGCAGCACGGCCTCGGCCGCGTCGTCGCCTACACCAGCGACGCCGCCACCCGCTGGAACTCCGCCTGGCCAGGCTGGGGCTCCTTCGCCGCCTTCTGGGAGCAGCACCTCAAGTGGGCCATGCGCCCAAGCGGCGATCCGAACGCCCACATCAACGTCGAGGTCAAGGACGATCAGGCCAAGGTCACCCTCGATCTGCTCGACTCCACCGGCGAGCGTCTGAACTTCGCCCGCATCTCCGCCCGCGCCTCGCCCCCGCCCGGCGACGACCCCCGGCGCGACGCCCCGCAAGACGTCGAGTTCCGCCAGACCGGCCCCGGCCAATACCAGGCCACCGTCGATGCCCGCACCGTCGGTCCCCACCTCGTCTCCCTCCGCTACGAGGCGATGCAGAACGACGGCCAGAAGCGCGCCGGCAGCGTCCGCGCCGCCATCATCCGCCGCTCCGGCGAGGAGCTTCGCCAGCCCCTCCCCAACACCGCGCTCCTCCAGGAGCTCGCCCGCCGCACCGACGGCCGCGTCTACCAGCTCGACCCCGCCGGCGCCGACCTCTGGGTCCGCGAGCATCTCAAGATGCCCGAGATCGCCCGCTCCATCTGGCTGCTCATGGCGATCATCTCCATCGCCCTCTTCCTCGGCGACGTCGCCGCACGCCGCATCGTCATCGACTTCGCCTGGCTCAAGTCCCGCCTCCTCGGCTCGACCTCCACATCCAAGACCTCGCAGGCCACCCTCGCCACGCTCGCGGCCGCCAAAGACCGCGCCGGGGCCCGCATCTCCCACCAGGCCGTCGTTCCCACCGAACCAAGCACTCCCGCCGCATCCCCCGTGCAGCCCCCGCCGATCACGCCCGCGCCCCAGCGCCCCACCACGCAGCCCGAGGGCGACGTCATGTCCCGCCTGCGCGCCGCCAAGAAGCGCTCCATCGAAGACACCGACGACCGCACCGCCCAATAGCCCGAAGCCTCACGCGATCTGCACCGGCAGCACCTTCCGCAGCGCCCGCTCCTTTGCCGACACATCCTCCCCGGGCGCGATCGCCACGCGGCGGACGTGCTGCTTGCCGTCCTCCATGGTCAGCCGCGCCTCCAGGAAGCGCGCCGACCCCGCCGCACGCTCGGTCACCACCGCGTGCATCGCCCTCACCTTCCCCGCGATCGCGAACCTGCCGATCTCCTCCACGCTCGACGCGGACGCCGTCATCCACTCCGCCTCATCCACCTCCACCGCCGAGAACAGCCGCACCACGTCCTCGCGCTTCAGGAACGCCAGGAAGTTCCCCGCCTTCGGCCCCTTCACGTTGTCCAGCAGCACGCGATAGAACGCCTGGAACGCATCCTTCTGCTCGATCGGCGTCTCGCGCGCGGCATCGAACACCGCCGCCTGGAGCGCATCGCCCTCCCACCTCGCCGTCTTGAGCCTCTCGGCCAGCACGCGCAGGAACCCGCGCTGCACGGCGCTCAGCGTGCTCGTGCCCGCCGGGGGGGTCGTCTGGAGCGTCAGCCGCTCCTCGGGCTCGGCGTAGTCGGCGATGAACTCCCTCGCCGCGTGGATGCGACGCTCGAGGTGGTGCCGCTCCAGCTCGGTCAGCGCCGACCCCTTGATCCGCTCGAACTCGGCCCGCACATCGAGGTGCGGCATCTGCACCAGCGCCAGCACGAGCTGGAACTCGCACTCGAAGTACGGCCCCATCTCCGCGGCATCGCGCTCGTGCACGACGCTGAGCGTGAAGTTCTTCCTCTCGTGCACCGGGAACTTCGCGTCCGGCGCGACGCCCGCCGGCGGGAACGTCTTGGCGTGGGCCCGGTCGTACTCGTTGAACAGCTTGACCAGGGCTTCCTCGGTCGGCTCGAAGTTCGTCTGGCTCAGCGGCCTGGTCCGGAGCATCAGGTACCGCAGGATCTCGGGGGGCAGGAAGTCGGCGACCTCGCGGGCCGAGACGCCGAGGCCCTTGCTCGAGGACATCTTCTTGCCGCCGACGAGGACGAAGGAATAGGGGATGTTCTGCGGGGCCTCGCGCCCGTAGATCGCTCGCAGGCAGTGCGCGGCCACATCCCGCGAGCCGCCCTTGGTGTTGTGGTCTTCGCCCGCGCCCTCGATCGTCACGGGGAAGGTCGCCCACTTGGCCACCCATTCGAGCTTCCAGGGCAGCTTGCCGCGGCCGTCCATGGGCGACATCTTGCCGCGAAATCCGCAGCCCTTGGCCCACGCCACGAGGTCGGGCTTGCAGACGTACTCGACCGTCGGGCCCTTGGCGTCGTAGTTCGTGCACTCGACGGTTCCGATGCGGCCGCAGTTCTCGCAGATGACCTGGAACGGGAGCCAGCCGGGGGGACGGTCGGAGTTCGAGACCTCCTTGTAGATCTCCCGGACCTTCGCGGCCTGGGAGAGGATGCGATCGATCGCCTCGTTGAACTGGCCGGCGCGATAGACATCCCGCATCCGGTAGAACTCGCACTCGACGCCGAGGTCCTTGAACACCGACCAGAAGTCGGTGATGAAGTGGTCGGCCATGTCGGTGGCCTTGGAGCCGGGGGGCGCGGGGGTGTTGCAGAGGGGCTGGCCGAGGTACTTCTCGTACTGCTCCTTCATGCCGTGGGGCAGCTCATCCACCGGGTCGTAGTCGTCGCAGCCGAAGCGATACTTGACGCTCACGCCGCGGGCGCGGAGGGTGCGGAACATGGCGTCGTGGATGAGCACGCCGCGGAGCGCGCCGACGTGGGCGCGGCCCGAGGGCGTCTTGGAATCGTTGATGACGTGGGTATCCCCGCCGCCGAAGGTTCCGGCGGGGGGCATGGGATAGTTGGCCAGCGTGTCCGCTACTTCATCGGTCCAGTGCATTGGGCCGAAGGGTAGGGGCGAGCGGGGGCCGCGTGCGGGGCGCCGAGTTGGCGTCCGACGAGCGCGGGCCTTGGCGGCTTGGGATCAGTTGCGGTGGGCGGTGTTCTGGTTGGAGCGTTGGAGATCGTCGCCGGTGATCATGGTGGGCGCGGGGATGGTGATGTGTGGTGGTCGGGTGGAGGATCGGCTTGAATGCGAGTGGGGTGCTCGACCTCGGCGGCGATGTTCGGCCCTTCGCTGGGATCGGAGCGCGTGACGGCGTTGGGGGCGGTTGGGGGAGAGATGGCGGGCGCTGGGGCGGGTGTGTGCGCTGTGGCTTCGGCGTGAGCGCCGGGGTTTTGTGCGTGGTCGGCTTCGCGGAGGGCGTTGATTCGTTGGATGAGGAGGTCGGTGTTGGGTGGGTTGTTGCTGTCGTCGAAGAGGCCGCCTTTGACTGGGGT
>DASZWV010000347.1:0-2860 GCA_035546115.1 Phycisphaerales bacterium | reverse complement strand
CGGATCATTGTGCGATGAGTCGCCGCGACAGTCGATCCAGTCGCCGAAGGTGGGGCCGGGGGCGGTCGTGCAGTTGTACATCTGCCCGCAGACGCCGCAGACGACGCCGCCGTGGCCGGTGTACATGTAGGAGTAGGTGTTGCGCATCCAGCCGCCGAAGTCGGTGAAGGCGCAGCCTTCGGCGTTGAACTCCTTGCGGTGCATGACGTCGTCCTGCGAGCCGGAAAAAGCGCCGGTGTGGTTGGCACCTTCTTCCTGGCGGATGGCCAGAATGGCGGGTCGTTCGTGGGTGTTCAGCGCGTGGACGTGGAAGCGCTTGACCTTGATGGGCTTGTCGGTGCGCTTGGAGGTGGCGTCGACGGTGGCGGTGAAGTGGTACTCGAGCTTGTCGAAGGGCTGCCAGATCCGATGGTCCTTGAGGGTGAACCGGACGACGGGCTTCTTGCCGGCGCCGTCCACGAGCTTCTTCTTCCTGAGCTCGCAGTCGGGCACCTGGACGAGATCGGCGAGCGGGTCGGCGGTTTCCACGGTGACGGGGACGGGATCGGCGTCGGTCGGACGCTTGGAGTCGACGAGCAGGCCCGCATCGATGTCGGCGGTCTGCAGGTCGTTGTCGGGGATCACCCACTCGCGATCCCACTTGGGCGTGAAATCGGGGAGCTTCTTGACGTGCGGCGTCTTCTTGTCGGTGGGCGCCGAGAGTTTCTTGATTCGGTCGAGCAGTCCCATGGCGTGGCTTTCTGAGCGTCGAGCGGCGGGGAAGCGGCGGGCTTGAGAGGATCAGGGCGTTTCGCCGAGGATGCGGCGGAGCAGGGCGGCGCGTTCGGGGGAGAGCGATTGCTCGAGGCCGCCGGGGGATTCGTACTCGCGGCCGGGGATCGTGATGAACTCGTTGAGGCGGGTGGAGACAACGGTGATGACGATGTCGTCGGGCGGCGGGCTGTTGAACAGGTCGGTGCTCTTGAACGGCCGGCCGTCGTTGGCGTACTTGGCGGCCAGTTGTGCTGCGTCGAGCTTCGCCGAACCGGCAGCATCGACGATCGCCCGCCACCGGGCGGGGAGGCGTACATCCTCGGGCACGAGCGACCACTCCGGGGGAAGGGTGATCTCGGGGAGGCTGTCGATCCGGCTCTTGAGACTGGTGGTGGGCATGGGGTTCGCTCGCGCGTTCGAAGGCGGAACTTTCGGATCGGCCGCGTGCGACGAGTTCGATCGGCACGAGGGGATGCCGCCGAGGATCAGCAGGCCGGCGGCGGCGATGGCGCGGAGCGGGAGCGTCATGAGTGGTCCCAATCGTCGTCGTTCATGTCGGGGAACTTGACCTCGCACTGGCCGGGATCGATGCCGTCGACTCGTGCGAAGCCCTTCTCGTCGAGCGTGCCGGTGGCGGCGGTGGAGCCGTCGGGGAGGACGATCTCGTACGACTCGCCGGGGATGGGGTGGCCCTGCTCGTCCTTGAGTTCGATCTCGATGAAGTGCGCGGGTTTCTCGGGGTCCTTCCCGGCGGAAGCGGGGCTGAAATAGACGGTGCCGTTGTCCATCGTGGCGTCTTTCTCGTCCTCTCCCGCCTCGGGGGCCTGGTCCTTCTGTCCCGCCTCACCCTCCTCGGGCGTGTTGGGGTCTTTCGGCGCCGTGGGCGCGACGAGGCTGGCCGGGGTGGCGGGCACGGGCGGCGAGCCGGGTCCGGAGTTGATGTTCGTCATGCCGCCGTCGATGACGACCATGGACCCCTTGACGGTGACGCCGGAAGAATCGATGACGACGGAGTTGCCCCCGCACTTGAGCGTGATGCCGCTGGTGGCCTCGATGGTGACGCCCGCGGCCTTGATGCCGACGTTGCCGGTGACCTTGCGCCAGAGGTCGGAGGAGATCTCGGCGGCGTCGTTGCCGGTGATCTTCAACGAGAGACCGCCGCCGATATCCACGGCCGCCTTGCCGCCCACGGTGATGTGCAGGTCCTTGCCGATCTTCTGGAACTCGTCGTTGTCCACCGCCTTGTGCGCATCGTGCTTGACCTTCTCGAACCGGTCGCGGTCGATGGTGAAGTGCAGGTCGCGCTTGATCCACTCGGTCGAGTCGTTCTTGACGTAGCCGACGAAGTCCTTCTCGGCGTGGATGAAGACCTCCTCCGAGCCCTTCTTGTCCTCGAAGCGGAACTCGTTGAAGCCGCCGCCGCCCTTGCTCGAGAGCGACTTGAGCGTGGTCCGGGTCTGGTTGTCGGGCAGCTTGTAGGGTGGCTTGGCGAGGTCGTTGTACACGCGCCCGGTGACGATCGGGCGGTCCGGGTCGCCCTCGAGGAAATCGACGATGACCTCCTGGCCGATGCGCGGGATGGTGATGGCGCCCCAGTTCGTTCCCGCCCACGCCTGCGAGACGCGCACCCAGCAGGAGGAGTTCTCGTCGGCCTTGGACTCGCGGTCCCAGTGGAACTGGAGCTTCACGCGGCCGTACTTGTCGGTGTAGATCTCTTCGCCCTTGGGGCCGACGACGATCGCCGTCTGCGAGCCGGCGACGACGGGCTTGGGCGTGGTCCGCGCGGGGCGGAAGACCTTCTTCGCATCGACGCAGCGGAACGAGCAGGCGAACTCCTCGGAAGCGCCGCCCCCGCCGCCGGAGTGGTACTCCTGGACGGTCCCCTGGCACGAGACGCCGACGACGAGGTACTCCTTGCGGTGGGACGTGAGGAGCTGGCCCTGCGGATCGGTGAGGGTGAACTTTCCGCCGCAGCAGACGCCGCGGCAGTCGGTGCGGCCGAGGTAGATGGTGGCGCCGGCGGCGAGCTCCTCGGAGCGGAGCCTGGCGTGGCGTTTGACCTCGTCGGGGAGGTGGAACTCGACGGGGTAGTCGAAGATCTCCGTCG
>DASZWV010000346.1:0-6772 GCA_035546115.1 Phycisphaerales bacterium | reverse complement strand
CTCGTGCAGCAGCGGATCGGGAACGTGGCGCGGCTGCCCTTCTCGATCAAGGTGCTGCTGGAGTCGATGCTGCGGAACGTGGATGGGTTCGTGGTGACGGCGGATGATGTGACGGGGCTGGCGAACTGGAACGCCAAGAAGCCGGCGATGGTCGAGCTGCCGTTCATGCCGGGGCGGGTGGTGCTGCAGGACTTCACGGGCGTGCCGTGCGTGGTGGATCTGGCCGCGATGCGCGATGCGATGAGGGCGCTGGGCGGCGATCCCAACGCGATCAATCCGCTGGTGGGGTGCGACCTGGTGATCGACCACAGCGTGCAGGTGGATGCGTACGGCAGCAAGGTGGCGCTGTCGATCAACGCGGACAAGGAGTTCTCGCGCAATCGCGAGCGGTACGAGTTCCTCAAGTGGGGGCAGCAGAGCCTGCGGAACTTCCGGTGCGTGCCGCCGGCGACGGGGATCGTGCACCAGGTGAACCTGGAGTATCTCTCGCCGGGGACGCTGACCAAGCAGGTGGACGGCGAGACGGTGGCGTATCCGGACTCGTGCGTGGGGACCGACTCGCACACGACCATGATCAACGGGCTGGGCGTGGTGGGCTGGGGCGTGGGCGGGATCGAGGCCGAGGCGGTGATGCTCGGCCAGCCCTACTACATGGTGACGCCGGAGGTGATCGGCGTGAGGCTGACGGGCAAGCTGCCGGAGGGCTCCACCGCGACCGACCTCGTGCTCGCCGTGACGCAGATGCTGCGGAAGAAGGGCGTGGTGGAAAAGTTCGTGGAGTTCTTCGGACCGGGGATCGCGGCGCTCTCGGTGCCGGATCGGGCGACGATCGCGAACATGGCGCCGGAGTATGGTGCGACGATGGGCTTCTTCCCGGTGGATGCGAAGACCGTCGAGTTCCTGCGGTTCACGGGGCGGACCGAGCAGGCGGAGCTGACCGAGGCGTACGCGAAGGCCAACGGCTTCTGGTGGGACCCCTCGCAGGCGGCGCCGGAGTTCACGGATGTGCTGGAGCTGGACCTGGGCTCGGTGCAGCCGTCGCTGGCGGGGCCGAAGCGGCCGCAGGACCGCGTGCTGCTCAAGGATGTGCAGAGCGAGTTCAAGAAGGCGCTGACGGCGCCGCTGGGGAACCAGTCGTTCGGGCTGGCGGCGGACAAGCTCGTCGCCAGCGGCGTGGTGAAGCACTCGGCGAGCAACACGGCGGTGCAGGCGGCGGGCATGGCGGGGAAGACGAGCACGCTCACGCACGGGGCCGTGGTGATCGCGGCGATCACATCCTGCACGAACACGAGCAACCCGGACGTGATGATCGCCGCGGGGCTGGTGGCCCGCAAGGCCCGCGCGCTGGGGCTGACCGCCAGGCCGTGGGTGAAGACGTCGCTCGCCCCGGGCTCGAAGGTGGTGACGGAATACTTCGACAAGGCGAACCTGACGCCGGACCTGGAAGCGCTGGGCTTCGCGACCGTCGGGTATGGGTGCACCACCTGCATCGGGAACTCCGGCCCGCTGCCGGAGGAGGTCGAGGCGGCGATCCGGGAGGGGGACCTGGTCGCGGCGTCGGTGCTCTCGGGCAACCGGAACTTCGAGGGGCGCGTGCACCCGGCGGTGAAGGCGAACTACCTCGCCTCCCCCCCACTCGTCGTGGCGTACGCGATCGCGGGGACGGTGGACATCGATCTGTACAAGGACCCGCTCGGAACGTCGAAGGACGGCAAGCCGGTGTTCCTGAAGGACATCTGGCCCACGCACCAGGAGGTGACGGCGCTGCGCGACTCGTGCGTGACGCCGGAGCAGTTCAAGAAGGAGTACGGGAACGTCTTCAACGGCAACCCGACGTGGAACGCCGTGCCCGTCTCCAAGAGCGACCAGTACCACTGGAACGACAGGAGCACGTACATCCAGAACCCGCCGTACTTCGAGGGCCTGACGGAGCAGCCCGCGGCCCGCGCGGCGATCGCCGGGGCACGGGTGCTCGTGCACGTCGCGGACTCCGTGACGACCGATCACATCTCGCCCGCCGGCGACATCGCCGAGGCCTCGCCCGCGGGGCAGTATCTCAAGTCGCTGGGCGTGGCGCGGGCGGACTTCAACTCCTACGGCTCGCGGCGCGGCAACGACCGGGTGATGACGCGGGGGACGTTCGCGAACGTGCGGGTGAAGAACAAACTGGCGGTCGTGGATGGGAAGATCAGGGAGGGATGGTGGACGCGTGATCTCTCCAAGGCGGGCGGGGGCAAGGTGGCCCCGATCTTCGATGCGAGCCTGCACTACAAGGAGGAGGGCACGCCGCTGATCGTGCTGGCCGGCAAGGACTACGGCATGGGCTCCAGCCGCGACTGGGCGGCCAAGGGGACGATGCTGCTGGGCGTGAAGGCGGTGATCGCGGAGAGCTTCGAGCGGATCCACCGGTCCAACCTGGTGGGCATGGGCGTGCTGCCGCTGACGTTCAAGCCGGGGCAGAACCCGGAGACGCTGGGGATCGACGCGACCGATACGTTCGAGATCGAGGTGCCCAAGGACATCACGCCGCGCGGCGACATCCGGGTCACGGCCACCGGAACCGAGGGCTCGCGGGCCGGGAAGAAGACCGCGTTCACCGTGACGTGCCGCCTGGACACGGCGGTGGAGATCAACTACTTCCGCAACGGCGGGATCCTGCAGACGGTGCTGCGGAAGCTGCTGAGCGAGAGCCGCAGGCCGCAGCACGCGTGATGGGCCCGCCGCCGGCCGGGCGGATCGCGGGCGTCAGGCCGCGCTGCGGGCATCGCCCGTCCGGACGCCGGCCGCGAGCCACTTCGCGCACAGGTTGAGAAGGTTGGCCTTGTCGATCGGCTTGGTCGCGTAGGCGCTGCAGCCCGCCTCGATGCACCTGCGGCAATCCTCGGGCATCGCGTGCGCCGTCAGCGCGATGATCGGCAGATCGAGCCCCTCGGAGCGGATCGTCCGGGCGAGGGTGTACCCATCCATCTCCGGCATCTGCATGTCGGTCAGGAGCAGGTCGAAGGGTCGACCGTCGTGGATGGCCGAGCGGAGCATGCCGAGCGCGACAGTCCCGTTTCCCGCCACCTCGACGTCGGCGCCGGCCCTGCGCAGCAGGAAGGAGAGGAGCCGCTGGTTGTCCTGGCCGTCCTCGGCGAGCAGGATCCTGCCGGCCAGCGCGGCGGTCGGCACGGGCTCGGGCCGCATCGTGCCGGGGCCGAGCGCCTCCAGCCCGCGAACGACCGGCGCGCCCGGCGAGGCCTCCAGCGGGAGCGAGAGACGGAAGCACGATCCGCGTCCCGGCTCGGAACGCTCGAGCGTCACATCGCCGCCCATGAGCCTGGCGAGGCGACGGCAGATCGCCAGGCCGAGCCCGGTGCCGCCGAACCTGCGCGTCGTGCTCGAGTCGGCCTGCGTGAAGCTGTCGAAGAGCAGTCCCGCCTGCTCGCGGGTCATGCCGATGCCGGTGTCCTCGACGTCGATCCAGAGCCGGGACGGGTTCGGGTCGGAAACGACGCCCAGCGTGATGGTGATCTCGCCCTGCTCGGTGAACTTGGCGGCGTTGCCGACGAGGTTCAGGAGGATCTGCCGCAGGCGCGTGGGGTCGCTCAGGATGCGCTCGGGCACGGGGGTGGCGAGCCGGGCGGAGAGCGCCACGCCCTTTCCGGCGGCCCGTGGACGGCAGAGGCTCTCCACCTCGCGGACGATCCGCGCGAGCGGCGTGTCGATGCGCTCCACGGTCATCCTGCCGGCCTCGATCTTGGAGACGTCGAGAATGTCGTTGATGACGGTGAGCAGGTGCCGGCCGGCGCGCCGGATGGTGTCGATGGACTGCACCCGCCGCTCGGGCGCCTGGGCGATGTCCCCATCCTCGTTCAACAGGTCCGCGAAGCCCAGGATGGCCGTGAGCGGAGTCCGGATCTCGTGGCTCATGTTGGCGAGGAACTCGCTCTTGGCGCGGTTGGCGGCGTCGGCGGCCTCGCGGGCCTGGATCAGCGCGCGCTCGGCCTGCATGCGCGCGGTGGCGTCGTGCCGGATGGAGACGTAGCGCTCGACCCTGCCGCCGGGGCCCACGAAGGGGGCGATGATCGTGTCCACCCAGTACTCCGAACCGTCCTTGGCCCGGTTGCAGATCGTCCCCTGCCACGGCCTGCCGGAGGCGATCGTCCTCCACATGTCCACCCAGAAGGCCTTCGGGTGCGTGCCGCTGTTGAGGATGCGGTGGTTCTGACCGATGAGCTCCTCGCGGGAGTAGCCGCTGATGGCGCAGAACAGGTCGTTGGCGGCGATGATCCTGCCCGACGCATCGGCCTCGGAGACGATGGCCCCGGCCTCGATCGCATCCCGGAAGCCCCTGACGTCCGCGAGGGCCGCGGCCAGCGCCGAGGTCCGGTCGATCACCAGGCGGTGCGCCCGCGCCGCGGATGAGCCGATGTGCCACAGCGCCGCGCCGAAGAGCATGGCCAGGAGGATGCCGCCGACGCCCACGACCGGGGCGTACCACCGGGCAACGCTCGCCTGGAACTCGGGGGATGAGCGAATCAGCGCCGTCCAGGTCCGGCCGCCGACCCGCACGCGCACGCGCTCGGCGAACATGCGGGCGTGGTCGTGGTCCGGACCGACGGCCCCTTCCAGACCGGCGAGGTCTCCGTCGGCGTCGTAGAGGAGCGAATCGGAGGTGGTGTCGGGGCCGTCGAAGAGCTCGACGTCGACGCCGGTGCTGGCCAGCGCCGAGAGCCGCTCGAGCGTCTGGTCGAGGATGGTCGCGCTGTAGACGACCGCCTCGAGGTCCCGGAGGCGCTCCTCCGGCGTCGTGGGGCTCGCGCCGTGGCGATACACGGGGACGAGGTACAGGAAGCCGGTGCGCCCCCGGGAGTCCTGCACGAGGGCGATCCGCCCTGAGATCACCGGCTTGCCGGTGGTCACGGCGCGGACGACTGCCTCGCGGCGCACGGCCTCGGACCCGAGGTCCAGGCCCCAGGCCGGCGCGTTGGCCTCCCTGGGGAAGCACGAGGTGATCACGTAGAGGTCCGGCGCATCGGCCAGCGGCGAGCCGGGCGGGGCCAGGCTGCGGACGGCCAGGTCGGGGGCCCCATCGGCCCGCTCGGCGGCGAGGAAGTCCGCGAGGTCGGTGCGCATCACCCGCTTGACGACGCCCATCCCGATGACGCCGGGGAACTCGCGCCGCGGATCGCGCGAGGCGACGTACGCGGCGAACTGCCCGCGGCGCACCTCCCCGCACGCGGCGTACAAGCCCCGGGCGCCCTTCAGTCCAGCGAAGGGCGAGTTGGCCCGCGCCTCGACGTCGCGCACGGCGTTGTCGGCCAGTCGCGCGAAGCGCTCGCGGGCCTCGGAGTCGACCGAGCGGCCGACCAGGATCGCCCCGACCACGGCCACGGCGGTGCCGCCCGCGACGATGCCGACGGCGCGGAGCGCCAGCCGCCGGTGAGCGCGGGGATCGCCGGATGCGCCCGGGCGCGAGGCACGGGCGACCGCGGCCCGGACGCGCCAGAGGATGATCGGCCCGGCGATGATCGAGAGCAGCGTGGCGTCGAGGGCGTTCTCAATCCACTCATCCACGCCCGAGGCGATCACGGGGAGGATGAACATCACGCCGAACTCGGCGAGCGCGACGGCGAGGATGATCTCGACGAAGAGGCGGAAGACGTTGATCTGCGACTTCACGGCCCGCTCCATCCGATCTTTATCGGGACTGTGGAGGGGCCGGTTCAGTCCCGAGCGGCGGAGAGATGTGCGGGCACACCCCCGGGTCCGGTGGGCCGCCGTCAGGCTGAACGGTCCGGGGAGACGGCGGTGCATTGTTGGGCCGCGGATCGTGCGGCCGCCTCAGCGACTCCGCCGGGGCCCCGCCAACTCGGCCTGCACGCTCCTTTGTTCGGCAACGAGCGACTGCAGGCGCTGGAGGCGGGCGTTGAACGCGTCGAGGTTCTTCTGGGAGATTTCCGAGAAGAGCACCTGGCCGTCCTTGTACTTCCAGTTCGACCATCGCTTCTGCAGGTCGGCGAGGTGCTCATCCATGACGACGGCGAGGTCGCTCTCGATGCGCTGGATGCGCAGGAGCTTCTGGAAACGCATGCCTCCGAGCATCGTCTCGGTGAGCTTGGCCGCGTCGGCCGCGTTCATGCCGAGCCTGGTGGCGCGGGAGTTGAGATCCTGGGGGGTCTTCTCGAACGCGGCGAGGGCGGTGGTGTGGATCGTGTGGGCCATCTGCAGCAACTCGCGGCGCTTGACGATGGACTCCTTGCTCGTGAGGGTCTTGGGATCGATACCGCCGGCCTTGATGAACGGCCGCAGGGCGGTGAGGTACGTCGCCGTGATCGTGGCGACATCGCGTGAGAAGCCGATGCCGACGTCGAAGGCGATCAGATCGTCGCCCTGCATCCGCGAGCGGAGCTTGTCGAACTCCGCCGCGTGGCCGGCGACGATTCCCTCGATGTCGACCGTGGTGACGTCGTTGTCGACCGCCTCGCGGACCTCCTGGACCATCTTCGAGTTGAGACGGTCCAGGTCGCGCCAGACGCTGGGAGAGGTCCAGCTCAGCGAGCCCCCGCCGAACGCGGCGGCTGTCTGGAGGCCGTAGCCGAGGATGATCAGCGCGGTGATCGACGTGCCGATCCAGGGGCTCTTCTCGTGCGTGAACTTGTAGGTGATGCCGCCGATGAGGGCGGCGATGAGCAGGACGGCCGCCATCGCGCCCATGGCGCGGCTGATGGCGGTCGGGTCGGACCCGCCCCGAACGCCGACGGCGATGAGCACGGCGATGAAGGCGATG
>DASZWV010000345.1:0-5426 GCA_035546115.1 Phycisphaerales bacterium | reverse complement strand
GGCGCCGGTCTCGACGATGAGCGGGTTGGTGAAGGTGTACAGGAGGTCGCCGGGGCAGCCGTTGCAATCCGACCAGATCTCGCCGACGGGCTTGACCAGGCCCTGGAAGGTGGTGGTCAAGATGGTGGCGCTGAAGGTCTTGAGGTCGTAGACGAAGTTGTCGCAGAGGTAGAAGTCATCGGCGGCCTTGGTGCCGTGGGGCGAGGCGCCGCCGAGATGGCTGAGCTGGCCGTCGCGCCCGTCGTAGGGGCCGTTGACGTACGTGCAATCCGAGCACGTCAGACCGACGTTGGCGAGGCAGGGCGACGGGCTGCATGTAAAGACGTTTCCAACGAGCAGTGAACCCGCCGGGCACGCGCCGTTCACGGCGAACGCGCACTGCCCCGTGATCCCGTTGCAGCAGACCGGCTGCGGGCACGGATTCGCCGGCGTGCAGGACGTACCCAGCCCCTGGAACGAACCCACGCACCCCGCCGGGCTCTGCGTGCCACACATGCCCGAGATCAAGCAGCACGCCCCCACGCACGTCCCGGCCCCACACGTCGAGCCATCGCCCCGGTAGAAGGTAGCACAGCCGGTCGGCGACGAGATCGAGCATCCGCCGATCGTATCGCAGCACGCGCCTTTCGGGCAGGGATCGGGCGAGCAGGACGATGGGTTGCCGGCGGCCGCGGTTGTGCCAGCGGCGCAGACCGCGCCGGTGGTGCCCGGTGGAACGACGGAGCACGCGCCGGTGGTGTTGTCGCAGCAGGCAAGGGGTTGAGGACAGAAGGCCACGGCGCAGGTGGTGACTACGACCATGCCGCTGAATGTTCCTGCCGGGCAGGACTGGCCCGGGAGGGCGATGACGCACGCGCCGGTCGTGGTGTTGCAGCAGGCGTGGGGGAGCGGGCAGGTGGTGGGGCCGCAGGCGGATGGGCTGCCCGCGGCCGCGACGGTGCCGGCGCCGCAGGCGGCGCCGGGGAGCGCGAGTGTGCATGCGCCGCTCGTGGTGTCGCAGCAGGCGGTGGGCTGGGGGCAGGGCTGTGGGGAGCAGGACGTCGCGGCGGGCGAGGCGGCGACGGCGCCGGGGGGGCAGGCGCTGGCGAGGGAGCATGCGCCGGTCGTGGTGTCGCAGCACGCGACCTGCGTCACGCAGGCCGACACGTTGTCGAGGTACACGGTCGCCGGTGCAACCAGGTTTTGCGTGCGAACGTCAATTAGATTAATCCTTGTGGGGACGGGAACGGTGTCGATAGGAAGTGTTCCGAGGGAAACCCCATCGACGGACCCGGTGATCATTTGCGTCTGAAAGTTGATCACGATCTCGAGGTGGTGCCAGACGCCGTCGGCTATCGCCGCGGGGGGCGCGAACGAGTGGACATTCCCGAAGTAGTAGGTGCCGTTGACCGACGCGACCTGAGCCACGAATCCCGTATCAGAGAAAACATCGATGGCCGCCTGGCCGCTGCCGCTGGCGTACAGAAAGTCGGCCGAATAGCTGAACGCCTGGGTCTGAGTGCTGACGGGGACGTTCACGAATCGGACCGCAGCAAATGCCGGCCCCCCGAGTGTCGTATTGACCAGGCGGAGCGCCTGCGATCCGGTGAGCACCGTTGCGTTCTGGATATCGCCGTTCGCGCCCCAGCCATCCTGCCCGGCGATGGGGCCGAGCGTGAAGGTGGGCGACTCAAATCCGGTGGTGTAGACGGTCGCGGCTCCGGGCAGTGCACACGTGGCTTGCGCAAGCGCGGATCGCGCGGGCGCGATCACCGAGGCTGCCGCAAGGACGAGGAAGCCAACCTTGCGGAGCGAACACATCCAACAGCGCATGCACAGTCTCCTTCGAACGCACCGGCCGCGAAGCGATGCCGGAGCCGGAACCCCCAAACCTCCATTTGACCCGAAATCGCCCCAGCAGGCAAGAGAAACCTTCCGCTAAATCATTGGGGCAACAGCAGATACGACCGCCATTGACAATCTGGGCTGGATGGGCAGACGCGGGCGGCACGGGAGGGAACTGAAGCCGGTGAAGCCGGGGCCCGGGAGGGGGCTTGCAGCGACGGGTCCGGGTGGGGCGGGCATGCGCACGGGGCCATCCGCTCAGGGGACCGCGACTTCACGCCCCATCCATATCCAGCGAAGGGCCCGTGCGCTCAAACTCTCGGCGCGGCCGCCGGATCGCATGCACGCGTCGATCGAGCCTCCGCATCATCGCCCCGCTCCGCCGCTGGAACGCTGCGAGGGGACAATCCGACTTCTTCGCGGTTCGCGCAGAGTTTTCCGCAAGCCCTGCTCCATCGTGCCGATTCCGGCGTCGCATCCGCTCCCCTCTGAGGCGATGTGCCGAGTTGACCTCGTAGGCTTGGGGTATGCCGATTCAGGTGCAAGCCGCAGGGCCGTTGTCTTCGACGCCGATGGAGATGCGCGTTCGGGCCTCGGTGTACGTGCTTGTGGCGTTCGATGTGGGGCAGGGGATCGACCTGGATGTGGCTGAGCGGCGGCTCTCGGCGGGGGCGCAGCGGCAGGGGCTGGGGGTGGGCAAGCGGACGCCGGCGTATTTGGACTACCGGCCGCTGCCGGTGCGCGTGTCGGGGCGGGCGGGGCAGGTGGAGGTGCGGGGCGCACAGGGAACCGGTGGGAACGCGAGTGCGCCGCAGTGGAAGACGGAGGGGACGTTCGATGCGGTGATCTACGACTTCGGGGCGGTGTCGGTGACGCAGCGGATCGCGTTCGAGGGGACGCTGGAGGAGCTGCTGCTGCTGAGCGATGTGCTGTACGAGCACGTTCCGGCGCTGGAGGAGGCGCGGCGGGTGCTGGAGACGGTGATGGGGGCGATCCGGGAGGCGGTTTTGCGGCCGCGGGTGGCGGATGTGGAGGAGTGCTACGTGGTGTTCCAGCTGGAAGATCCGCGCGTGGCGGAGCTGGTGCGGCACCGCAACGCGGAGACGGACGGGCTGATCGCGGGAATTCTGCGGTCGGAGCGGAAGCGGCTGTCGGAGGAGGAGATCGCCGATGCGCTGGCGTCGCGGATCTCGTACGGGGAGCGGGATGCGGCGCTGATCGACTGGAACGCGGCGATCATCGTGGACCCTGGGGAGGCGCTGCCCGGGGCGCCGGGGGCCGGGCGCGGCGGGGAGGATGTGCGGTTCGTGCTGGAGTACGCGAACGTGGAGCTGCTGGAGATGCGGGTGCTGGACGACCGGCTGGACCAGATCCTGGATGAGTCATACCGGCTGGTGGCGGAGCGGCGGACGCGGCTGACGGGGGGCTGGCGCGGGATGAACCGGATCGCGCGCCTGCAGATGGACAGCGCGCTCTTGTACGAGGGCGTGAACAACGCGATCAAGCTCGTGGGCGATCAGTACCTGGCGCGGGTGTATCGGCTGGCGGCGAAGCGGTTCCACCTGCCGGAGCGGGACTCGACGATCGAGCGGAAGCTGAGCACGCTGGAGAGCATCTATTCCAAGCTGCAGGATCGGCGGTCGGCGGTGCGGCTGGAGGTTCTGGAGTGGATCGTGATCGTGCTGATCTTCGTGGAGGTGGTGATGGGGGTGGTGGCGTGGAAGAAGTGAGTGGAGTTCAGCTCGCGGATTGCGGGCCTGAGATCGCGGATTGAAAAAGGCCTCTGTTGAGGCCTTGCGTGCATTGGACGATCGAAAACAAGCTCACTTCTTGTCGGCGCCCGCGGCCTTTTCGGCTTCTTCCTTGGTGATCTTGGTCACCGATGACACCACGAGGTTCTCGGCCGGGGTGTCCTGGAGCGGCATGCGCTGGTTGCTGGTGGTGGTGCCGGTCTTGGTGATGGTTCGGACGGAGACGCACTGGTCGACGACGTTCATGCCGGCGATGACGTCGCCGAAGACGGCGTAGGCGGAGTTCTTGTCGTTGGGGTCCTGCGGGTCGTCGAGGAAGAGGTTATCGCGGGTGTTGATGAACCACTGGCTGGTGCCCGAGTCGGGCTGGTAGCGGCGGGCCATGGAGATGGTGGCCCGCTTGTTCTTGAGGCCGTTGGCGGATTCGTTCTTGATGGGCTTGTGGGTGATCTTTTCGTGGAGCTTGTCGTCGAAGCCGCCGCCCTGGATGCAGTGGAGCGCGGGCTGGTTGACGACGCGGTGGATGAGGGTGCCGTCGTAGAAGTGTTCCTTGACGTAGCTGTCGAAGTTCTCGGTGGAGATGGGGGCCCTGGTCTTGTTGAGGCGGAGGTAGATGTCGCCCTTGCCCTCGACGGTCATCTTGAAGTACTCGTACTCGTCGGAGGGAGCGGCGGGCTTGGGCTTCTCTTCCTTCTTGGGCTCAGTCTTCTTGGGTTCTTCCTTCTTCGGCTCGTCTTTTTTCGGTTCGTCCTTCTTGGGCTCGTCTTTGCCGGGCTGGGCGGCCGCGGGCGCGTCGGCGGGCTTTGGATCGGGCTTGTCCTGGGCGAGAACGGAGGAGGCGAGGACGATGGAGAGGAGCCCGGCGAGCAGGAACTTGATGGAATGCGGCATGGGGGTGGAATCTCCAGACACAACGCGATGGGGGACGAAGAGGGCCGCATAATAGGGGCTGTCGGGTGCGGGGCCGGGGTGCAATGCGGGGGGTACGTCGGGCGTTTGGCCGGCGGACCTGGAGACACCCTGATGGCAATCGCACGGTTCGGCGCGGGCGTGATGGGGCTGGTGGTGGTGTGCGGGATGGCGTTTGGACAGACGCCGCAGCCTGCGGGAAAGCCGGATGATGATGCGCTGCGCGGGCCGAGCGTGAAGGAGACGCCCAGGGCGGCGACGCTCGTGAACCGGGACATGACGGGGGCGCTGGAGCGGCTGGACACGCGGCCGGAGCAGGCGGCGCTCGATCTGCTGGGTTTGAGCGCCGAGGAACGGAAGGGGGCGGAGAAGGTGCTGACGGACCGGTTTGAGGCGGTGACGAAGCTGCTGCAGGACCAGTACGAGTTGTTCCTGAAGCTGCAGGGTGCGCGGCAGAGCGGGGCGAAGCCGTCGGAGATTCGGCCGCTGATGCGTGAGTTCTATCCGCATGCGCAGCCGCTGCTGGACAATCCGCTCGAGGACCTGGTTGAGAAGACGCTGCCGGAGGGGAAGCGGGCGGAGTTTCGGCGGATCGTGGATGAGTACAAGCGGGTGTCTGCGCGGGAGGAGCCGGGTGGGCGCGGGGCGGGGAGGCGCGCGGGTGGCGGGGAGGGGAAGGGGGATGGGGCGATGTCGGATGGCGCGGGGAAGGCGCCGGGGGATGCGAGCGCGGGGCCGATTCCGGCGCGGGTGGAGATGGGGCTGTTGATGCGGGAGATGGGGCGGGCGCTGAACGCGATGGTGACGGAGCGGAAGGAGCATCTGGCCGCGCTGTTGAAGGCGGTGGATGCGACGCCGGAGCAGGAGGGGCAGATCCAGGCGATCGTGCGGGAGCAGGCGAACGGGAACAAGAAGGCCGGGGCGGGGATCCGCGAGCGGACG
>DASZWV010000344.1:0-4758 GCA_035546115.1 Phycisphaerales bacterium | reverse complement strand
GGGAGCGAATTGTGGCGGTCTGCCGGTGGTTCCCGGTCGTCGCGCTCGTGCTCTCGCTCGTGCTCGTGGTCTGGATGCTCGTCTCCGTTGCCAGCCCCGCTCGACTGGGCACGCTGACGCCGATGGGCCTGCTGCTCTCGGTGTACGGCGCGTTCGCCGTGGCGGCGATCGCGGTGGAAGTGGGAGACCGGGTTCTCGCCGAGGCCGCCGAGCGAGAACTCATCACCGGGATGGTTATCCAGACGCTGTCATCGATCCGATCCGGGGAGAGCGCCGCGCGGATCGAATCACACCTGCGCGGCGTCCTGACGCCGGGCGCAATATCCGCCGACGAAGGTGCGCCCCTCCGGCGCGCCGCTTGAACTTCCGTCGTCTTTGTGCCGATGTGCCTGATCGGCGCTTTGCCGCGCCGACAGCCCGGAGCTCTGCACCATGGCCGATAAGGACAAGAAGGACAAGGCGGAAAAGGGCGGAGACAAGCCCGCGGAGGGGGCGACGCCCGCCAAGAAGGGTCTGCCGATCAAGACCCTCGGGATCGTCGCGGCCCTGATGCTCGTCGAGGGCGTCGGGCTCTTCTTCGTTCTCGGGGCGCTCGGAGGTCCGAAGGCCAGCAACGCGGCCACGGACGCCAAGCACCTCCTCCACGACGACTCGGAGGAGACCGAGGAACTGCCGGTGCTCGCGAAGGAGGATGAGAAGTTCCAGAACATGTCCTCCGGGCAGGTCTGGGTCTGGAACGTCTCGTTCGTCGTGCAGGTGAAGAAGAAGAACAGCGACCGTGTCAACAACGTTCTGAACAACCGGAGCGCGGAGATCAAGGAAGGGCTGAGCCAGCTCATCGGTCGCGCCCAGATCGCGCAGCTCAAGGAGCCCGAGCGGCAGAGCCTGAACCGCCAAGCGACCGCGCTGCTCGAGAGAGTCATCGGCCAGGACGCCGACGGCAAGCCGCTCATCGAGCGCGTCATCATCCCGACCTGCAGCGGATATCCCGCGAGCTACTAGAGGGCGAGCTTCTGCCCGCGTTCGATCGCCTTCGGCAACCTCGCGCCGCGAAGCTCCCGGGCGCTGCTCGCCGTGCGCGCCGAGATCTCGAGAACGGCATCGATCGATCCATCGCCGGCTCGTGGAACCGGCACGCCGCAGGCCTCAAGCCATCGCGCGGCCCGCATTGTCTGGATGCGTGCGCAGGACTCGGGCGAGTCGGCCCCGGAGGCGTTCTTGATCGGCGCGAACTCCTCGACGCGCTCGGTCTCGAGCACGACGCTCTTCTCGCACAGGGGGAGCGCATCGAAGACGAACCGCTCGAGTTTCACGCCGTTGTTCGCGGCCGGATCGATCGGCTCGCCGCTGGTCGGGTCGATGCAGGGGATCTTCTTCTCGGCCCTGTGGAACGGCAGCGCAAAGCTCGGGTCGGTCGCCAGCCGCTCGACGAACGCGACCCCCATGACGTGCACCGCGATGGAGCCGCCGTTGAACCGCAGCGACCCGTCCGGATTGGTCTGTCGCTGGTAGTCCATCGGCAGGTCGGAGTACTCGACGATCTCGACGCGTCCCTTCCGCGCACCGGCGCCCGCCATGCAGAACACGCCCACCTTCTCCTCGGGGCTGGCTTTGGCGACCATCTTGCTCGACATCTGCGCCGAGGAATCCGGCGCGCTCGCGTGCAGGCCCAGGAACACCGGATCGAGCACGCTCACGATCGGGTTGTCCACCTGGAAATAACTGATGGTGTCTATGCCGCGCCGGCGCATGTCCGGCAGGGCGCCCGAGACATGCAGGGCCCTGATCGACCCGCCATGCCCATCGGGATTCGTCGCGATCTCGTGCTTCGATGCGAGCAGCACCTTGCCGGTCTTGATATCGAAGCTCGGCATGACCCCCTGCGGGAAGAACATGACGTCCGCCGCCTCAAGGCCGAAGAACCGGTGCTGCCTGAAGAACTCCACCGTCGCGCTGTGGTTCAGCGGGCTGGTCATGATGTACCACGGCACGCGAACGCCGTACCGATCACGGGCGCCCAGCAGCGCCTCGGCGAAGACCTGGAACAGCGGCTTGCCCGTCACCGCCCCCGCCGGATAGCACCCCTTCGGGCCGTCGTAGCCAAGGCGCGAGCCCTGACCGCCGGCCACGACGAACGCGCCCACCTTCCCGTCGCGGAGCATGCGCTCTCCGATGGCACGGAATTGCTCCGGATCCCATGATCGGGCGGCGCCCCGGGGATCGCGCGGGTAGTACGGCGCCGGCTGCACATCCGGCGGGAGCACGAACGCCGGCTTGTTGATGACATAGTCGTGGATGAGCTTCGGCAACGATTCGAGATCGATCGATGCGATCTGGGCGAGAAGCGCCTTCTTCATCCCATCGTCGAGTTGGTCGTAGAACCTCAGCAGGTGGCCCTGGCCGACGGTCTCGAGGCGGTGCGCGATGGACTGAAGAGAGGCGTTGTTGAGCATGCGTGTGGGGAGAGGGCTCGAAAAAAGCGGGGGGGAGTGTACGCCCGGCATCCCTACCATCGACTCCACGCAAATCATGAGAAACCTGTTCACGAATCCCTTGCGGCTGCCCCTCATCGCCCCGTCGATCCTCTCGGCCGACTTCGCGAACATGGGCGCCGAGTGCCAGCATGTGCTTCGCTCCGCGAAGCCCGGCGGCGGAGCGCCGGTCGCCTCCCTCGGGCGCATCATGGCAATGGGGGGGCAGGAGGGCCCGTGGTCCGGGCCCGGAGCGGGGGCAGATCTCCTGCACGTTGATGTGATGGACGGTCACTTTGTTCCCAATCTGACCATGGGCCCCGACATGGTCCGCGGCGTTCGCCGGGCTTGCCCGGGAGCGTTCATCGACGTTCACCTCATGGTCACCGACCCTTGGCTCCACGCGAATGCCTTCGTGCAGGCGGGCGCGGACCATCTGACTTTCCACGTCGAGGCGGTGGGTCCCGGGGAGATTCCCGGCATTGCGCGGCGAGTCCACGAGTTGGGAGTTTCGGTCGGCCTGGCGATCAACCCGCCGACGCCGGTTGAGCAGGTCATGCCCCACCTGGATCACTTTGACTTGATCCTGGTCATGTCCGTCAATCCGGGTCGATCAGGCCAGTCGTTCATCCAGGACGTGCTGGCCAAGACGCAGGTCATTTCCGAGGAGATCACGCCGAATCAACGGCTTGAGATGGATGGGGGGATCAAGCCCGACAATGCCGAAACCGTGCTCGACGCCGGGTGCGACGTCATCGTGGCTGCCTCGGCTGTGTTTGGCGTGCCCCCCCCGGAGCGTGCTGGGGTGGTGGAGGCGCTCCGAGGCAGGAAGATGTCCACATGATCCCCCGCAATTGGGCAACGATCGAGGAAGTTCCGGGCAACATCCACCCGCAATGAGGGTTATCAGACGCCACGCCGCGCTTCACCCGGTCGCCCGGCCGATGGAATCTCGATAGACTTGCCCCACTCCCGAGGCCTCGACTCCGTCGAGGATGCTCACCATGGGTGTGGGCGATTGGCGCAGGAGGCGCATCGGGATTCGGAAGCCACGAGATGGTGAAGACTTCGACAGCTCGTCTCATGCTGATGCGCTCCGGTCGGACGGAGTGGGACCTGCTTGGACGCGTGCAGGGGGCGGCGGATCTTCCGATGGCCGGCGAAGGCTGCCTCGCGGTCGAGAAGAGCATCCACAGCCTCGGCGGCCAGAAGCTTGGCTGGATCGCGTGCGCTCCCGACGAGGCAAGCCGGGCCACGGCTGCCCTTCTGCAGGCCGCCACGAAGGCAAAGAAGATTGAGATCGTTCCGGACTTGGGTGAAATGGCCCTTGGCCTGTGGGAGGGCCTCCGGTATCAAGAGTTGCAGGAGCGTTTCTGCCGGGCGGGGAAGCAGTTCATGGTCGACCCCTGCGGCGTTCTCGCTCCTAATGGTGAAGCGATCGAGGACTATGCGAACCGGGTACGGGGGGCGTTGGCATGGATCGCGGGACGCCAGAAGCGGGGGGCCGCAGTGGCTGTGGTGGTGCGTCCGATCGCCCTTGGGGTGAGCCGGTGCATCCTGAACAGTGCTGAACTGAGCGAGCTTTGGGCGATGTTGAATGACCGGCCCGACTTGGAGTGGTATCAGGTCTCCAAGAACGATCCGAGGCTGGCATCACCGCCGGGACGGCCGCGACGGTCGGTGACGGCGGCGTAGTCCCATCTTGATTCGTACCTGGTGCAGGCCCTCGTGGGGCGCAGCAGGACCGGGCCAGAGGAGCGGTCCGGTTGAACTCTCTCTCATAGGAATGGTCAGGCCATGGCAGATACGACGATCAGCGCCACGACGGCAACTGCTCTGAAGCCGAACGTGCCGGTCCAGGTCTCTCCCAAGGGAGTGGGGGGTTGGGGCGACACGTCGGCCCGCAAGACCTCCGTACCCGAGGGGCTCTGGCTCCGCTGCCCCGGATGCGAGGGGATGATCTATCGCAAGCAGATGGAGGCCAACCTCCACTGCTGCCCGGAGTGCACCCACCATTTCCGCATCGGCGCCCAGGAGCGCGTCCGCCAACTCGCCGACCACGGCTCCTTCGAGCCCATGTTCACGGGTCTCTCGCCGACCGATCCGCTGAAGTTCAAGGACCTCAAGTCGTACAAGGACCGCCTCCTCGCCGAGCAGATCAAGAGCGGCGCCAGCGACGCCGCGCTCGCGGGGACGTGCTTCATCAAGGGTCGCTCGGCGCTCGTGTGCGTGCTGGACCTTGGCTTCATGATGGGCTCCATGGGAAGCGTCGTCGGCGAGGTCGTGA
>DASZWV010000343.1:0-5395 GCA_035546115.1 Phycisphaerales bacterium | reverse complement strand
ACCGTACTCGGTTTCGGGGCAGGCGTCCGCTCGCGGTGACGTGCGCCGTGCTGCTCGCGGTGTGCGGCGGGCGCGCCGCGTACGGAGAGCCCGATCCCCCGGAACGGGAGAGCGTCGAGATCCTGGCCGCGCACGCCCTGGCGCGCGCCGCGATCATGGACCTGCACATCGTGGGGACGCCGACGCAGCGTGACTACCGCATCGATGAGGAGATGCTCTCGATCGCATCCCGGCTCGCGGAGGTCGCCGCATCGAACACGGATCCGGCCCGCCGACCGGCCTGTATCCCGGACGAACAGACGATGTTCCGCCTGTATCTGGAGGCGGCGACCAGCGCCAACGACGTGGGCGCGGTCCGGAAGATCGTGGACAAGCTCGTCGACCTCGATCCGAGCGACACGGTGGCCCAGCTCCGCAAGATCAGCACGGCCATCTCGGATCTGCAGACCGCGGGCGAGCGCATCGCCAAGTACGAACAGTTCCTCGGTCCGGCGGGCGAGGTGATCGACCCCTCCGTGCGGAGCCGCCTCGCGGTCGATGCGGCTCTGCTCCTTCGCGAGCAGGGCGACATGAAAGGCTTCGCGGAGAAGATCGACCTCGCCCTGAGGCTCGACAAGACCAACAAGGACGCGGCGACGCTCGGGATGACGTTCTGGTCGCAGCGACTCTCCGATCCCGTGGGCGTGCTGGACTGGAAGCTCGCGGTCCTTCTCGCGGATCCGCTCGACGCATCGGTGTACTCGTCGATCGTTGAGCACCTGCTCTCGCAGGGCGCGTACCAGGGCGCGTGGCGATTCGCGAAGCTCCATCGCACGCTGTCTCTGAACGAGGAGATCCGCCCGGGCGAGAACGACGAGGTCAACTTCGATCTGGCCGAGTGGAACGCGGATGGTCCGGACGCGGCCATCCGGAGGCTCAGCGACAATCTGGAGAAGTCCCGTCAGTTGGCCGCCGATCGGCTCAAGTCGGCGATGGCCCAGGGGCTCCCGAGCGACACGCTCCCCCGGCCGGAAGAGGTCCGGCTGTCGATGGTCCACGAGCGTTCCCGGGTGCTCGCGGCGGTGGCCCTGCACGACATGGAACGCGCCTCGCTGTTTCTGGGGGAGCTCGCCGACACGGTAAAATCGAAGTGCCAGGAACTGCTCGACGCCGGACGGCGGGCCCGGGGAATGAGCGAGGCCGAGGCCCGCGCCAGGGTGAACGAGTTGCGTGCGGAACTGGCGTGGGTGCGACTCTGGTCGGGCCTCCCGAACCAGATGCAGGAAGCCGTGCAGGAGGTGGATCGGCTCGTCGGCGACAAGGCGGTTGACGATGCCACGGCGGCGCGCCTCAGGGCATGGACCCTTCTTCGCACGGGCGATCCGGAGGCGGCTGAAAAGGCGCTCAAGGCGCTCCCGGACGATCCGGGGGCGCTGCTCGGGCTCGCCATGCTGGCCGAGACCAACAACGACGTTTCCACGGCGCTGGGGCGGTACAAGGATCTCGCCCGGCGCGTCCCCGGCGACCTGATCGGCGCGTTCGCCCGCACGAGATATCGCTCGCTTGCCCACGAGGAACCACGGATCTCCGACGCGGCGGCGGAACTGGAATCGGACGTGGCCGCGTCTCCGTCGTGGCTGGAGGCGATCGCCGAGAATCCGAAGAAGATCATGTCGCTCGACGCCGAGGCGGTGCGCTCGGACATGATGCCGTTGGACCGCACGCCGGTGCGCGTCACGATCAAGAACACGTCGGAGATCCCCCTCGCGATGGGGCCCGACAAGCCGATCAACTCGCGGCTGCTTTTCGGCCCCGCGATCGACGTGGGCGCGGGCCGGCTCCCGGCCGGCGAGCTCGTGCACGTGGCGGTGATCGATCGCCGGCTTCGCCTGGAAAAAGGCGAGTCGGTGGACGCCATCGTCTACCCGGACCTGGGCATGCTCAGCTTCATCGCGGAGCTCGGCCTGCCCCGCCAGACGCGGGTGCGTTGGCGCGTGCTGCAGGGGTTCCGCCTCGTGGATCAGCGCATGTACGATGCGGGGCCGACGTGCCTTTCGTTCGACATGCCATCGATCAGCCGTCGGCTGCCGCACCGGGCCGACGCGGTGTTCAGCGCGCTGCAGTTTGCGCTTCAGACCGGGGGCCCCCGAGAGATCGCCGACGCGATCCTCTCTATCAAGTACCAGGCGGTGATGGGCAACAATCTCTCGCAACCAATCACCGCCGGAGATGTGGACCGGCTTATGGAGGTGATCGCCAGGCGTTACAGCTTGATGCAGCGGGCCTCGAAGATCATGATCCTCTGTCTTGTGCCCGCACAATCGAATCTCATGCAGGCCCAGCGCATCGACCAGCTCGCTTCCACGGAGTCCGACGAGGACGTGCTCGCCGTCAGCTTGGCGATGCGCGTGGTGAAGCCCGACGATCCGCTCTTCAACGCGCCGAACGTCATTCGATCGCCACGACTGGCCGCGCTGGCCCAGATGGTCCGTGATCGACTCTCGGAAAACGTGCGCACCTACGCGACCGTCCCGGTGAGCGCACCGGAGATCATGGGCCTTCCGGCCCCGGCGGCGTCTCCCGAAGGGTACAAGCCGCTCGATCTGAGCACGGGAAAGCCTGGGGCGAAGGAGCCTCGCTCGCGTCCGGCGGGACCGGTCACGCCCGTTGATCCCTCGCCACTGCCCGTGCTCCCATGAGCGGATCCGCCGAGTTCGAGGAGGAGAACCAATCCTCGACGCGGCCAGGGGCTCGATCTCCCCGTCGAAATGCCCTGATGCTGATCGCGCAGCTGGTGGGCTGCGCGCTCCTCGTCGCGGCGATCATCACGGTGCTCGGGAAGCGCCAGGAACTTCTGGCCGGCTGGCGAGCGGCCGGAACTGGCCCCGGGTGGGTGATCCCGGCGGTTGTCCTGCTTCCTCTGGCCAACTGGGCGATTACGTCGCTGATCTTCTGGATGCTGATGCGTCCCCACGGTCGCGTCGGGGTGTGGGAGATGGCGGCGCTGATCGGCAGCGCGTGGCTGCTCAACATGCTGCCGCTCAAGCCCGGGTTCGTCGGGCGGGTTGCGTACCACAAGGCGATCAGCGGGATCCGAGTTCGCACGACATTGGTCGTGGCCGTTGTCGCGATGCTGTCCGGGAGCGTGGGGATCGTCGTCGCCCTTGGCATCCAGTTGGGCCTTGATCCGGTCTTAAGAGACACGATTCCGGCGGGTGGTCTGCTGCCGCTCATGATCGGCGTGGTGCTCGCTGCTGCCGTCGCGGCAGCCGTATTGGGCTGGTACCACGGCTGGCAGGAGGTCGCCCGGCACGGCTGGCCCGTGATGGGCGCCATTCTGCTTCGGGTTGTGGATACCCACATCTGGGCCCTGCGGTACTACCTGGCATTTTGGTTCATCGCCCACGAACAGGCGTATGGGGTGTGCATCGTCATTGCGGGCGTGAGCCAGATCGCGGGGCAGATTCCCATCGCGCTCGGTGTGCGCGAGTGGGCGGTGGGCATGTCCACTCCCCTTCTTCATGGGACGCCTGTCCGGTCGCTTCAGACCTCGGCCGCGGTGCCGGGTCTCACGACCGATCTGCTCTGCCGTGCGGCCGAGATCGTCTGCGCGGTGCCCGTGGGGCTGGTCAGCTATGCGTGGATCTACCGCCGAATGGGGAGGGCGCGTTCCGCGCGGCTGGGACAGAAACCCTGAAACTCCCACCCCACTTGGGGCGTATCACCGAAAGAGCATCTCGCGCTGGGGCGGTGATCCGATAACGCAAGTGCGTGTGGCGTGGATGAGCATCGGCCCGGCATCGGAGCGATGGCGTGTGCTTTGCACTTGCACATCGTCGGGGCGCGGGCCGATTGAACGTGGAGCCGGCCCGTTTGCGGCGTCGGCTCGCGAGATGACGCGTGTTCTCGGGGTGGGCTGTTTGGGAGGCTTCGGGCAAGGCGGCCATGGTCAACAAGATCGAGCAAGACCATCAGCGCTTCCGCCAGATCGTGCGCGGCAAGATCCGGCGCGATCTCAAGCGGTTCATCTCCCGGGGCGAGTTCATCGGGCAGGAGGGCGGCCGGTACGTCTCCGTTCCGGTGCACGACATCGACATTCCCACGTTCCGCTACGGCGACAACTCGGGCGGCGTGGGCATGGGCGAGGGGGGCGAGGGCGACACGCCGGGCACGGGCAAGGGCCATGGCGGAGATCAGCCCGGAAAGCATGTGCTGGAGGTCGATGTTTCGCTGGAAGAGCTCGCCGACATCCTCGGCGAGGAGTTGCAACTACCACGCATCGAGCCCAAGGGCGAGCACAAGATCACGACCATCCGCGACAAGTATTCGGGCATCCGGCCGACCGGTCCGGCGAGTCTGCGCCACTTCAAGCGTTCGTACAAGGAGGCGCTCAAGCGCCAGCTCGCCCTCGGGACGTACAACCCGGAAGACCCGGTGATCGTGCCCATCCGGCGCGATCTGCGGTTCCGCTCGTGGACGGAGGTCAAGAAGCCGCAGTCCAACGCGCTGATCGTCTACATGATGGACGTCTCGGGCTCGATGGGCGACGAGCAGAAGGACCTGGTGCGCCTCGAGGCGTTCTGGATCGACACGTGGCTGCGGCGCAACTACGAGGGTGTCGAGAGCCGGTACATCGTGCACGATGTGACGGCGCAGGAAGTTGACCGCAAGACGTTCTTCACTATCCGGGAGGACGGCGGCACGCGCATCTCATCGGCCTACCAGAAATGCCAGGAGCTTCTGGAGCAGCACTCCGACCCGGGCGACTGGAACATCTACCTGTTCCATTTCTCCGACGGCGACAACTCGTCGGAGAGCGACAACCGACTGTGCACGCAGATCATCGAGAAGGGTCTGCTGCCGCGGATCAACATGTTCGGCTATTGCCAAGTGGCCAGCCCCTATGGGTCGGGCAGCTTCATCAACGTGCTGCGCGACACCTTCAACGCCGGCTCGGGCGAGGGAATGGTGCCGGGCGAGAAGGTCGTGACCAGCCGCGTCAACGGCCGCGACGACATCTACGAGTCGCTGCGGACGTTCTTCAAGGCCGGGAAGTAGCAAGCCGGAGTTTGCGGCAAACCAGACAAGCCGATCCGGACATCCGGACGTGTGGGTCTGATCCCGTAGTTCTTATACTTGTTCGACGTGCTGATCTTCCCGATTTTCTCTGCGCTCATCTGGTCGCTCGCCATGGTCTGGCGAAGGCGGTGGCCGTCGTTCGTCGTCGTCACGAGCGCGTTGGTCTTTCTGCTCTCGATGATGCGTCTGCTCGCCGCGTGGCACGAGCATCTGCCGCCGATGAGCCACCTGCTGTACGAGTTGCTCTGGCCGTACATCATTCTGACGGGGACGGTCGGGTACTACATCTGCTGCCTGCCGCGCCGCCCCGCGGGGCCGCTCAACTGCCGCAAGTGCG
>DASZWV010000342.1:0-9979 GCA_035546115.1 Phycisphaerales bacterium | reverse complement strand
GGCGGCGGTGCCCAGCAGTTCGAGACCGCCGGAGAGGGTCACGAGGTTCGCGCTGATGGTCGGCGCGGCCGACTGGCGGATCTGCACCTTGCCCGTCGCGCTGGAGAGCAACTGGTTCAGGTGCGTGGCCGTGGCGTCGATGAGCGAGAAGTGGCCGCTCGCGACGTTGAGCGTCAGGCTGTGGTTCACGGCGTTGACGATGCCGAGGCCGTCGACCAGGCCCATCATGCTGATGTCGCCGGCGGTGGAGGCGAGCGTGATGTCGTTCTCCATCGTGAGCGACCCGCCGAAGGTCATGTTGCCGCTCGTGGTCGCCGTCGCGCCGAAGAGCGTGGCGTTGTCGAGGATCGAGAGCGACGCGACGTCGATGGTGGAGTCAAACCTGGATGTGCCCGCGGCGTTGGTCGAGAGAGCGCCCGCGCCGGAGATCGCGCCGGTGAAGCGCGTCGCGCCGTCGGCGTTCACCGCGAGGTCGTGGGCCTGGAGCAGGAGCGGGCCGCTGAACGTGGCGTTGTTGGTCGTCGTGACGGTGGCGTTCGAGCCGAGCCGGATCGCCGTCGTGCCCGTCACCGAGAACGCGGATGAGCCGGAGTCGTACGCGCCGTTGAGCGTGACGTCGTCGCCCGAGATGTCCTGCGAGCCCGCGGCCGTTGTCGCCGCGTGGAGCGTGACGACGTTGCCGAAGATCTGGAGGTTGCCGAGGCTCGCGCCCGTCGCGCCGATCGCGCCGGTCACCGTGACGTTGCCGCGGTTCGCGGCCGAGAGCGGCGAGCCGAGGTTGCCGGCGTCCAGCAGGAGCGAGGCGCCGGCGCTGATCGCCGTGATCGTGCCGCCGAAGGTCTGGCCGCGGTTGGCCGCGCTGGAGCCGCCGAAGGAGAGGAAGCTGTAGGCGCCCGAGGTGAGGATCAGGTTGTCCTGGATGCTGATGGGGCCCGCGGTGACGATGAACCCGCCGCCCGCGGCCGCGAGGGTCGTGGTCCCCATCGCGTCGGTCGTCAGGCCGCCGGTTCCGAGCGAGACGTCGTCGCCGAAGCCGGTGTTGCCCGAGGTGTTGACGATGAGGCTGGTCGTCGTGCCGGTGATCGTCGAGTCGAAGGCGATCTGGCTGCCGAGCGAGGAAGAGAGCGTGACCGTGGCCCCGCTGAGGGTGATCGGGCCGTGGTAGCTCTGCGAACCGGTGGTGGCGACGCTCTGCAGGGCGATGGAAGCGCCGGTGGCGCCGATCGCGCCGATCGGCGTCGTTGCGCCGATGGCGCCGTGCAGGACGACCTGGCCGGCGCCGGCGTCCAGGGAGAGCGACGGGGCGCCGTTCACGGCGCCGAGGTTGATGTCGCCACCCGCGGCGCTGGTGTCGATCGTCGCGATCAGCGCGCTGGAGGCGCCGGTCAGCGTGAGATTGTTGTTGACGGTGACGAAACCGCCCGAGACGGTGTGGCCGCCGGCAAACTCGGTCGCGCCGGCAGCGCCGGAGGTGGTCGTGGTGATGCCGTGCGATCCGCCGTTGACATCGTCGAGGAACGAGATCTTCTGGCCCGAGGTCGAGGCCGTGAAGGAGATGTCTCCCGAGCCGCCGTTGGTGACCGAGCCGTTGTAGGTCTGCGAGCCGGTGGTGGAGGTGATCGTCGCGCCGCGCAGGTCGGCCGCGTCGTTGAAGGTGATGGAGGCCGCCGAGACGGTGCCGTCGAGCTCGGTGGTTCCCGCCCCGGTACCGGCGGTGTCGGTGCTCAGAGCGTTGACGCCGGAGATGTTGCCGGTGACCTTCGCAAGCGCGCTGGAGCGGAGGGAGAGATCGGCGCCGGATCCGGTGACGCCGCCGTTGATCGTGAGCGTGCCGGAGCCGGTGTTGACGATGACCGAAGCGCCCGAGAGGACAGCGTTGCCGTCGATCTGGAAGCCGGTGTTGGCGGTGCTGAACGTGCCCAGGAGCGAGACGTCGCCGGTGTAGAGCTGGCTCGGGTTCATCGAGCCGTCGCCGACGGTCTTGACGCCCAGGCCGCAGGTGATGAGCGAGCCCGTGGCGACCATGCGCGAGAGCTGCTGCGTGGTGCCCGCGCCCCCGTCCAGGCCGATGCGGTGGGCGCCGGCGTTGAGGGTCAGCGAGTTGTTCGTGGCCGAGGCGCTGTCGATCGAGCCGGTGAAGTGGATGCCGCGCATCGAGCCGTCGACCCCGACGGTGTTGGTGATCGAGGTGTCGGCGGCGAGGGTGGTGCTGCCGGTGACCGTGAAATCCGCGGCAGCGCCGGAGGTGATGGTGTAGGTGCCATCAAGGGTGGTGTTGCCGAAGAAGTGCTGGAAACCGGAGGAGCCGGTGATGTCCAGGACGCTGAGGGCGTCGGCGGCGGCGTTGGTGCTGGTGAGGGTGAGGTTGTTCGCGCCGGAGACGGCGCCGAGGAAGGAGATCTTGCCCGAACCGGTGTTGATGGTGATGTCGTGCCCGGCGGCGTTCACGGCCGTCAGGAAGGTGAAGGCCCCGTTGGAGGCGCTCGTGTTGGCGTTGAAGTTGGCCGCGAGGGTGAGCGTGCCGGTGCGCCCGCCGACCTCGAAGGAGTTCGCGGAGAAGGTGGTGATGGCGTCGGCCCCGCCGTCGAGCAGGAGGGAGACCAGGCCCGCGCCGGTGACCGCGCCCGGCGGGGTGATCACGAGCGAGTGGCCCATGACGTGCAGGTCGCCGCCGTTGAGGGTGAGGACGGTTCCGAAGGCAGCGTTGCCGACCCCGTCGCTCGAGCCCGTCACAGGCGTGTCGGCGAAGACGTTGAGGTTGATCTTTCCGGCCGTGGCCCCGGAGGAGGTGACCGAGCCCGAGCCCGTGAAGGAGACGTCGCCGCCGGCCCGCAGGGTGAGCGTGCAGTCCCCGCCGCCGGGCGTGCTCTTGGAGATGGCCGAGCTGACGGTGATCGAGTGCGAGCCGTCGGCGGTGACGGTGAGGCTGCGTCCGGCGTCGAGGAATGCCGAGACCATCGACGACGCATCCACGATGGTGCCGCTCCCGATCGTCACATCGGTGTTGAAGGCGTACGTCAGGGAGTTCAGGCCCGTGAGCTTGCTCACGAAGCCGCTCCCGTTCATCAGGTGGCCCCAGGAGAGGGTGGCGTCGAGCCGCCCCGCCCCCGAGCCCGAGCCCGCGACCCCGCCCGATGCGCCGATGGTGATGTCGTGGGCGGCCAGGAGGGTCGCGGAGGAGTTCTGCGCGCCCGTGAGCGAGATGCCCGCGCTCAGGATGATGTCGATGCCGGCGTTGAGGTTGATCGCGCCGGCCTGGGCGCCCG
This sequence comes from Phycisphaerales bacterium, assembly GCA_035546115.1. Lineage (GTDB taxonomy): Bacteria > Planctomycetota > Phycisphaerae > Phycisphaerales > UBA1924 > UBA4658. The sequence goes on along the minus strand of DASZWV010000342.1, from coordinate 6,713 downwards.
TCATGGTGATGCCGCTGTTGAGCGTGATGTTGCTGTTCGCCGTGAGCGTGAGCGCGCTGCCGCCCATGTTGAAGGCCTGGTTCACCGTGATGCCGCCGGTGCTGAGGACCTGCACGTTGGTGCCGGCGTCGAGCAGGTCGCCGATCATCGACTGCGCCGCGATCTGGCCCGCCGCGGTGGCCGTGGACTGGATGAAGAGGTTGCCCGCGAGGTCGTAGGTGACGGTGCCGAGGTTGGAGAACGCGCTCGAGGAGAACGCGCCGGAGTTCACCGTGAGCGTGCCCGTGCCGCCCGAGCCCCACGAGAGCGACAGGTCGAGGCCGCCGGACCCGGACGTGTTCGAGATCGTCACGCCGGTGGCGAGATCGATCCCGTGCGCCGAGTTGAGGATCAGCGTGGCGTCGCCGCCCATGGACTTGAGGATCGAGCTGCGAATGAAGATATCACCCGTCGCCGTGAGCGGGATGGCCATCACCGAGTTGACCGTTCCGCCCATGTCGAGCGCCGCGTTGAGCGTCGCGACGTCCACGAACGAGCTGCCGTCGGCCGGATCGGTCGTGTCGATGACCAGATCGCCCGCGGGGTCGAGCAGCCACGTGCCGTTGCGCGAGCGGATGATGCTGCGGGCGACGTTGAGCGTGCCGGCGCTGGAGGTCTCGACCAGGCCGCCGGAGAAGCTCAGCGTGCTGTCGGCCAGGGCCGTGCCCTCGAAGCGCGTGAGGTTGTCGGACCAGACGACGATCGAGCCGCCCCGGCCCGCGCCCGTCGCGCTGGCGTCGAGGGTCGTGCCGTTGCGGACGATGGTGGTGTCGGCCGAGGGAAGGCCGGCCCCGCCCGCGAGGTCGCCGCCGATGCGGATCTCGCCGCCCCCGTTGGTTCCCGTGGCGTCGATGCTCGCGTGGTCGAGCGTCACGTCGTGCCCGAGGATGTGCACCCGTCCGCCCGTGTTGTTCTCGCCCTGGTTGGAGGCGTCGATGCTGCCCGTCACCTCGACCGAGCCCTGCCCGGAGGCGACGGCCCGGACCTTCTGGGCCGTGGTGACGCCGGCGATGCGCAGCGCCGTGGAGTACAGGTCGCCGGAGGCAAAGTCCACGCGCCCCCCCCGGGCGTTGATCGTTCCCGACTGCTCGACGGCGGCGCCCTGGGTCTGCGACTGGCCCTGGGGCAGATCGGCCCGCACGACCACGTGCCGGCCGGACTCGCCGATGAACACGTCATCGCCCGCGGCCATGACGACCCAGCCGCTCGGCGCATTGATCGTGCCGGTGTTGATCACCTGCTTGCCGACGAGGCTGACCATCTGGGCGGAGATCACGCCGTCGTTGCGGACGGTGCCGCCCTGCATGCCGCCCGTGACGTGCAGACGCCCGGCCGCGAAATCGGCGTCGGAGATGTTGGTGGCCGCGGCGACGATGCCGCCGGTGCTGACGACGGCGGTGCTGGAGAAGGTGATGCCCGCGGTGTTGATGAAGAAGACGCGTCCGTTGGCGAAGAGGGAGCCCTGGATGAGCGTGGGCTGGTTGCCGGTGATGCGGTTGAGCACGCGTGACTGGGCGCTGGGCTGGATGAAGCGGACGATCTCGCCCGCGCCGATGTTGAACGAGTCGTAGTTGATGATGCTGCCGTTGCTGGCGCGGATGACGGTCTTGTTGCCGTTCTGGGCGATGTTCACGTTGCCGGTCACGACGTGCGCGCCGCGCGGATCGGCGATCGCCGTGCGCACCCACGGGGACGATGCGGAGAGCACGGTGCCCGCGAGGCAGGCCAGCAGCATTCCGCGCCGGGGGAAGGGGCGGAGATGACGGGAGATTCGGGTGATCGGGGCTGGACGAGCGGTCATGGGAACCTCCCTGTGCAACACACGGGCTCGGCGATCGGGTCTGAACGAACGAACGGAAACTCGGGCAAGGGGCGTGAATCAGAACAGGACCGTGAACGAGAAGTGCAGACGGCTGGAGCCCTCATCGACGATGCTCCGCCCCGTGGCGTCCTGCAGGCCGTGGAGGGCGAAGCCCCAGTCCAGCCGCACGGAGGCGCGAACGTCGCGCAGGCTGATCTGGGCCTCGGCGCCGATGCCGGCGCCGACGAGCGTCTGGTCGCGCTCGGAGAAGCTCTGGCGGTCGTTGTTGAACGTCGCGCCGGCGTCGACGAAGCCCTTGAGGATCACGTCCCAGTCGGCCTTGCCGTAGATCTGCTCCGGGCGCGGGCGGAAGGCGCCTGTCTCCTTGTACTGCGGGTTCTCGTCGGCGGCCACCGGCTTGAGCAGGCGGGCGATGTGCAGGCGGTACTCGCAGGATCCGACGACCGACGAGTCGGCGACCGCGACGGCCTCCGGGTAGCCGCGCACGGAGTAGAAGCCGCCGACAACGGCCTCGGCGTTGGGGATGACACGATGGTCGTCGAAGATGTACTGGGCCTTGAGCTGGAGATCGATCTCGTGGGCGAGGGTCATGCCGGGCTGCCACTTCTGTCCCTTCTCGAGATTCTCGCCGTGGAAGGTGGCCGGGAACAGCAGGGGCTCGAGGAAGAACGACTGCTCGGCGTCGAACTTGAAGGTCGTCCAGTTGGTGTTCACGGGCTGGCGGCCGAGGCGGACCGCGTCGTCGCCGTTGGTGCCGACGAAGTTGAACTGGTGCTCGATGCTCGCGGTGGCGGTGGTGGTGGCCCGCTCGTTGTCGCGCTGCACGCTCACGCCGAGATAGGGGTAGAAGAAGTTCGTGTCGCCGGTGGTGCCGACGGTCGGGTCGCTCGTGTACACGTCCTGGTATCGCGCGCCGACGAAGCCGTCGAAGAACCAGTCGCGATGCTGGAAGAAGTTGTACAGCGCCTCGACTCCGATCTCGCCGCTCTCTCCCTCGAAGTTGCGCCCCTCGAAGCCGACGTCGGAGGCGGTGAAGTGGCTGTAGGTCCCGTAGAGGCGGAAGCGGATCTTCTCGTTGAGCGGGAGCTCGTACGAGCCCGAGAGGTTGTGCAGCTGGTCGAAGCCGGAGGTGAGGTAGTCGATGCGGAGGATGTCGTCCTCGCCCGTGAGATTGGTGTTGGTGAAGCCGAACCGCTCGCGCCAGTGGCCGGTGTCGCCCGTGCCGGTGTTCGACGCCTGGGCGTAGATGGACCAGTTCTTCTCGGGCTCGGAGATGAGATAGTCGAGGGTGATCTGGGCGTCGTTCTCCGGCTTGGCGTAGTCGCCGTAGGGCGCGATGGCGACGTCCACGCGCCGCCCCGGGTGGCGGTTCAGGCGGAGGACGAAGTTGTCGAGCTCATCCACGTTCACGTAGTCGCCGGTCGGATGACCCGGAGCCGGCGCGCGCACGGGGGATTGGCGGAGGATCCAGCTGTGGCGCGCCAGGTCCTCACGCGGCTCACCCGGGGGCGCCGTCATGGACATGGTGCGGACCTGCTTGACGACGCCGACGTACACGCGCAGCGGCAACTCCTCGGCCGGGCCGGATGCGGGCGGTGCCGCCCCGGGCGGCTCGGCGGGCTCTTTGGGCTCCTCCGGTTTGGGCTCGCCCGCGGCCTCGGGCTTCTTTTCGGCGGATTCCTTGTCCGCGCCCTCCTTCTCCGGGGCGGCCTTGCCCTCGCCCTCCTTGGACCCCTCCTTCGCCGCTTCGTTCGGCGGCTCGGCGGGCTTCTCGATTTTGATGGGCGTGAGGTCCTTGCCGGGCACGGTCAGCACGGCGGCGATGCCCAGCCGGCGCATCGCCCCGGTGATCTGCGAGGTGATGGCCGTGATGGCCGTGGAGTCATAGAGCTCATCGCCATACGTTCCCAGTTCCGAGATGCGGCAGACGTGCTCGGGGCCTGGATGAATGATCGGGTCGTAGTAGACGCCGTCGGGATCGAGCGTCAGTTGGACGCTGATGCAGCTCAGATCGGCCTCCGGTGGGACGCCAGCGGGAAGCGTTCCTTTGGCACCGCCGTACTCGACCTTGACGCCGCGGAAGCGGTACGTGTTGTGCTCGCGCACGGGGCGTGGGGGCACCGGCTGGGCGGGAAGGTCGCACAATCTTCCGGCCAGCGGCGACGACTCGGCCGGGGGCGGGTCGTCCGCCCTGACCGACGGCGCGAGCCCCGCGAGCGCGCAGAGCACGGCGACCATGCACGTCCGAGGGTGCATGGCAGAGTTGCGCGGAGAGAAACCGCGGTCGGACCGATCGAGCCTGAGTCCCATCGAGTGCCCTCGCTTCAGTTCGGGGATAGAACAGACCGGCCAGACTAACGGATCATGGAAAGTGGTGCAAGGCCAGAAGGCAGACTGACTTGCGCGAATCGGGGAACACCGACCCCCCACGAACAAGTGATGTCGCCTCGCATCACTGCGAAACCAGATACGGCGCGGCGAAAATGGCCTGTCGGATCTGGTGCAGTTCCGTCCCAGCACGCCCCACGGGCGAGGAAAACGCCAAGCGCACTCCGACATCCGAGAAACCAAGCGGCGCGCCCGCATCCACGTCGGAGACCGGGTACGGCTTCATGGGATCGATGTCGGGCTCTGAGAGTGCCGAGCCCCCGATGATCCGACAGTCCTTTGTGGAGAGAGTCCCGAGTTGAGGGTGGTCGCTCAGACGAGCGTCGAGCACGGCGGGCCCCTCGAAGCACCATTCGGCGACGTTTCCGATGAGATGTCGAAACGGCACATCTGGCCCGGAATCCACATCGGCAAGCCACAGCACACCATCGTCCTCGGTGACAGCGGCGCGCGTCTGATCGCCGGTGGTAGTGCGGAACGATTCGGCCGTGGCGGCGCCCGCGGGGCACGGGTGCTGCGCGTAGTACTGGGCGTAGCGAAGCCACGTGGCGTCGCGCCGGTTCCAGCCGCGCGTGGCGTCGGGGATCCGCCTGGCCGCGGCGAGCCATTCCGCGGAAGAGGGGAGCCGGCACCCGAGCGCGGCGGCGATGTGCACGGCGGCCGCGAAGGAGAGATACTGGGCCGGTGAGTTGGAAGTCGGCGCCGGAGGGGTTGCGTCCTCGGGGTAGGTGCACGAGGCGTTCAGCCACGCCTTGGGGTCTGGGCGCCCCTCGAACCGGGCGGGTTGCAGGTGACTCAGTTCACGCCGGCCGAAGTGCCAGGTGCGGATACCGGCGCGGGGGTCTTCGCCATCCGAGCCCGGGAGCGCGATGAGCTGCGCGAACGCATCCCAATCCTTTGATCGCTCGAGCGTATCGAGCATCACGGCAACCGACAGCTCGGTGGTGCACAGGTACGCCGCGCCGCCGCCGACGTCGCTCGCCGTCGGGATGCGCTGGAACTTGAGTGTGAGTTTGCCGAGGGTGTACGTCGCCTGCTCGAGATCTGGCGAGAGCGCAACCGTCCAGCCTTTCGCGGCGGGACCGACCGTTCGGAAGAGTTCCGGATCGGCCCGTTGCGACTGTGGGTTTGCATCCGGCAGGGAGATCGAGATGTTGTGATCCGTGCGAAGCGCCACGACCTTGGCGCGAAGCTGCGCGGCGTCGGTCTCGTTGGGAGCGGCGGCCTTGAGTTTCGCGAGCGCGAGATTCGCGGCGGCGATCGGCGGGAGCGCTCCCCCACTGCCCGCGGCGCCGATCGCTTCGAGAGCGCGTGCGCAGGCCATGGCCATCGTGTCGTCCATCGGCGCGCGGGCGAGGCGAGCGCCGACGATGCGGCGGGCGCGATCCCTTGCCGCGTTGTGCGCCGAGGAATCGCCCGGAGCGGTGCGCGCCTCGAGCGCTTGCAGGGCGGCCGGGATCGTTTCGACCTGGCCGCTCGTCAGCCTCGGAGCCAGTTCCTCCAGGCGATCCCACGCCGTGTTGGCGGTGCCCAGAGGCGTCTGCGATGGACCCCCTGCCACCCGGAGCAGGCGGTCGATCGACGAGTCCTTCGAAATCTCGGATGCCTCCTCGAGAAGTGCGGGCGCATCGCCAGCGATCAGACCGGCGACCGCGGCCCACTCCGGATCGATCGCGCTCGGCGTCTTCGGCAGTCCGTCGGGACGGATTTGCCCGATCGACTTGCCCACGCGAAGCTCGCTCGCGGCGCGGGCCAACGCACCACCACGCTCGCGCGCGGCGTTCAGCGCGCCCGTGAGTTCCGCCGCGGCTGTCTGCACGTTTTCGCGGGAGAGGGAGTGTCCGGCACGGGCGTCCCGCACAGCCGTGCCGGCGAGCTCTGAGGCGATCGCGGTGGCCTTGGGCTCCCAGAGTTTTCGGGCGGCGTCGGAGGCCGCGGCGGGCTCCGACGCATCAGGAGGGAACGCGAGCACGCGCTCGATCTCCTCCAGGCCGCGACGGATGAGGTCGAGGCGTGTGCGAACCTCGTCTGGCGGATCGGTGGAGCGTTTCGCCTCGCCGACGCTCGCATTCCATGTGGCGGTGAGCGGCCCAAGGGTGAACTTCGCAGCGTCAACCTCGGCGCCGATGTTCGCGTGGACGGGCTCAGGAGCCTGCGCCCGCGTCGGCTCGGGCGTGGGGGCGGGCGTGATCGGAGAAACCGTTGAAGCCGTGGGTTGCGCGGGCTCTGTCAACGCGGGCGCGGGCTTGGCCGCGGGCTCCCGCGGGAGCGCGGGCGATGCGGACGACGACGACTTGGAAGGCTCGGGCGCCGACTGGGCGACGCTGGGCGTGACGGAAGCGGGCGCTGCAGCGGGCTTCTGGCCGCGCCCGGACACGAGGAACCCGACGAGCGCGGCGAGCGCGATGACGCCCCCCCCCGCCGATGAGCCAGTCTCGCCACCTTCGCCCGAACCCCTTTTTCT
>DASZWV010000341.1:0-2189 GCA_035546115.1 Phycisphaerales bacterium | reverse complement strand
GGCGTTGACCGGCTGCACGCCGTGCAGGGCGCCGAGGGTCGCCTGGACGAGGCGGTCCTCGAACGCGCCGTCGGCCGCGCGATCGGCCTGCGCGAGCGAATCGAGATCGGCGAGGAGCGGCAGCAGATCGTTCTCCAGGTGCGAGAACTCGTTGCCCGCGGGAGTGCCGGGAGTGGGGTCGGTCATGATGGTTCCCCTGTGATGGCGAGCGATGGGTCGCTCGCGGTGATCAGTTCTTTCAGCTTGCGGAGGGCCCGATGGTGGCGGGCGAGAAGAGTTCCGAGCGGTTCGTCGAGCAGGTCCGCCATCTGCTTGAAGCTCAGTCCTGCGTGGTGGCGGAGTTCGATGATCTCGCGGTCGGGGTCGCTCAGCCGACCCATGGCCGCGCGCAGCGCTCGGATGGATTCGTCCGCCTGGCCCGCGGCTCCCTCGAGTGAGCGGCCCGAGCCGCCCATGCGCGTTTCGGAGACTTCGTTGAACGCCTCCGGGTCCGTGGGTTCGGCGTGTCGCTTGAGCCTGCGGACCTCGTCGCGAATCCGGTTCATCGCGACGCGGAAGAGCCACGACTCGAAGCGGCCCTGCTCCGTGTACTCGCCCGAGCCCAGCTTTGTCGCGACTGTGACGAACACGGACTGCGTGACCTCCTCTGCGGCGTCGTGCCCCTGGTCGAACGGGCCCGCGCCCCTTGGCGTCGGGCTTCGCCCGCCGCCGAGGCGCGATCGCGCAAGCGCGTACACCCGACGCGCGTACAGATCGACCAGCGCCCGCCAGGCGCGATCATCGCCTTCTCCCGCGGCCTTGAGAAGGCCGGGCAGGTCGGGCTGGCTGGCGGGCCCTTCCGCATCCTCGCGTCCCCGGCCCGAGGGGCTCGTTGCTGGTCCTCGAACGCTGTTCAAAGACACCTCTTGACGAAGGCCGAACGAGCCTGCCCTCCGCTCATTGCGACGGCGGCCGCAGATGGGGGGAAATTCAGGCGGAAACCGTTCCGGCTGGCGGGTTCCTGCTGATTATTCGCCTCGATCGGTCGGGGTTCCCAGGGCGAACGGTGCTAATGTCGGCCGTGAGCCGCGTTCTGTACATCGTCATCGCCACACTTCCCGACGAGCCGACGGCGCGGGAGTTCGTCGAGTGGCTGAGGGCGGGGCACGTCGCGGACGTCGTGCGGTGCGGGGCGGAGTCGGGGGCGGTGGTCCGGCTGGATTCGGACGGACGGCCGCGGGTGATGGCCCAGTACCTGTTTGCATCCCGGATGGCGTTCGACCGGTACATCGCGGCGGATGCTCCGCGTCTTCGGGCGGAGGGGCTTGCGCGGTTTCCTGTCTCGCGGGGCGTCTCGTTTGAGCGACTTGTTGGAGTGGTCGAGCATCAGGACCAAGGTCCCGGGACTCTTCGAGCATGAAAACACCAGTTGTTGCGCGGCTTGCACTTGTCGCGCTGTGGTTCTCGGTGCTGTTCGCGATTGTCCGGCCGGCGAGCGCCCAGATGCCAGCGGCGGCGGCACCGGACCATCGGCAGCCCGTCGCGGCGGCCGGCGCGACGTCGTTCCGTCTCGTGCTGGATCCGGCGCTGGTGGATCGGTCGTACGGCGGGCGCGTGTACGTCGTGTTTTCGACGCGGGATCGCGGCGAGCCGCGGCGGCATTTGGGCAACTGGATGCAGCCGGCGCAGATGCTCGTCGCGGATGTTGCGGATGTGCCCGTGGGGGGCACGATTGACGTGACGGAGAAAGCGCTCGGATTTCCCAAGCCGTTCGCGGAGATTCCCGACGGCGAGTACACGGTGCAGGCGATCGCGCGACGGAGCCTGGATTGCCCGAATCCGGGGTTTGGCGAAGGGGATTTGTACAGCAAGCCGGAGCGCGTGGAGTTCATGCACGCCGGGGGCTCGCCGGTCGAGCTTCGGCTGACGGAGGTTGCTCATGCTCGGCCATTCGCCGAGACCGAGCGCCTCAAGCTCGTGGAGATCAAGAGCGACAAGCTCAGCGCCTTCCACGGACGGGAGGTGAAGATTCGTGCCGGGGTCTGGCTGCCGGTGTCGTGGAAGGCGGACTCGAAGCGGATCTACCCGGTGCTGTACTCGATCCCGGGGTTTGGCGGCGACCATCGGATTGCGGGGAGCATGGGGCGGATGGTGGCGGTGGACAGCAAGTCTGTGGAGTGCATCTTCGTGGTGCCCGATCCGACGTGCTT
>DASZWV010000340.1:0-1563 GCA_035546115.1 Phycisphaerales bacterium | reverse complement strand
CGTCGAGGGATGTGCCCTCGCTCGCCTGGGTCTCGGTGCTGACTCTGAACATCGCGACGACGCGCACGATCCGGCTCCTTCAGTACACCACCCTCAAGGCACTTCAGTACCTCGGGCGGCCACATCCAAGCAAGGCGTGTCCACAGAACAAGGCGTTCCCTTGCCCAGCACCTCGCACGCGGGCAGGGATTGCCAGCGTTCCATGAGCGCGACGACGCGGGCGCTGTCGCCGGCGCGGGCGGCGGCGAGAATGGCGGCCTTGATGGCGGTCTCGGCGGCCTCCACCTCGGCCGCGGCGTTCAGCACGGCGCGGGCGAACATGAACGTGCCGTCGGGCTCGCTGGCGGCGATGTCGGCGGGGCGGGCGATCATGGGCCGACCCTCCCCGCACGAGCCCGGCCCGTGCGCTTTGGGCAAGTCCATGGGCAAATCGCGCTCGACCGTCGCCGTCCACCTGCCCAATCCCGCTGCGCGAAAACCCCGTTGCCGATAGCGCCAGCACGGCTCGTGGGCGAGTTGGGCAGGTTGGGCAAGTCCCCGTCGAGGAGAGGGGGCCGCGTGACACCGCGATCCTCGCCACCCCTGGTGTCAGCGGAACGCCGCCCGCTTCGGCTACCCACCAACGTCCTCCGCAGCCGGCGTGAGCAAACCTGCCCCCCTCCTGTGTCTGTGGGACCCGACCAACTTGCCCAACCGGCCCACGACCCGCCTTCTCGCGGCTCCAGTGGGGTTATGCCGGTACCGGATGGGGCAAGTCTTGGGTGCCGCGCGGCCGTTTCTTGCCCACGCACTTGCCCACATCCAGACCGCTTGGCGGGGATCTTCATGCGGAGATCTCCTCTTCGACATCGGGTGTCCCATCGATGAGTGAGGCCGAGAGGTGCAGCACGTTCCGACGGGTTCCGTCGAGGACGCGCCGAATCACCAGACTCTCACGCTTCTCGTCGATGCTCTTGAGCAGGTGCTTGTCGTGCAGGCGCCGACGGAGCATCTTGTCCGAGACGGCAAGCCCCTCGCCTTGCCCCGCCTGCATCTGCGCCGTTCGGTAAGCCGCGCCCGGTTCCAGGTACAGGTCGGCCCCATCCACCCACCCGATGCGGTCGCCGTGAGAGCGCCATTCCTCGACCGCGCCGACTTTCTCCAGGCGCCATCCCCACGCTCCGGGGTTGTCCGGGGCACGCCCGTCCGATCCCGCGACGTGGGCTCTGCCCGAGGCGAGCGCGGAGCCGACCAACTCCAGGAACCTCGCGGTCGGTTCCGAGGCCTTCTGGTACTGCCCCTGCGACTCGCCTGCCTCTCGAAGCGCATCGGCGCAGCGGCGGACCAGATCGTCCGCGTGCTCGGCGCTGAGCACCTCCTCGCCCGTGGTGTCCAGCACGAACCGGATGAACAACTCGAAGGACGCGAGCAAGTCGGCCAGCATCACCGGAAGGCGAGCGTGGCCACCGGGGAAGGACCGACGATGCTCCTCGGATCGCGCTTTGAGGACTTTCGGCAGCGCGGGCATTTGCGGGGCCGCCCATTGGCAGAACGCCGCCATCACGCTCGCGTACGCGCCGGACG
>DASZWV010000339.1:0-6309 GCA_035546115.1 Phycisphaerales bacterium | reverse complement strand
CAAAGTGTAGCGAAACCGTCGAAACCGGGAACCGCGTCAGGGCTGCCCATCCTGATTCCCGACCAGTTTCCGCACCTTGGCGATCAACTCCCCCGCTTCCTCACGCGCCGTCTGGCGAGACTTCCGCCACGCCTGCCACATCGCCACGGGCACGAAGGGAACCGTCAGGGGCAGGTACCACGCCCACGTGACCCACGCCGGCCATCCGGCGTACGTGCTGGAGTAGGTTCGAAGCATGGTGTCGGTCAGCCAGACCCCCGGCCAGACGGTCACGATCAGCACGATCGCGTAGACCCATGCCATCCCGCGCTTCATCCGAAGCGAAAAGCCCACCTCGCACCCGGCCTGCTCGCCCGCATCGGCGAGAGGTCTCGTGCGTGCTTCCAGGACCGATTCCCAAGGCGTGCCGAAGTCCGCGATTTCGAATCCGACCTCGCCGTTCCCACGTTCGAACCCCGGCAGTTTGCCACGCCGGGCCGCCGTCTCAAGCGCGTTCACCAGTTCGACGCCGCTCAGGGAACTGGTGATTCGAGGGAGATTCTCCCCCGTTTCGGCCTTGGATGGAGAAAGAGGTTGCGGCATGGGCGTGCTTTGCGGGGAGCAGTTTACCGACCAAACGCCCGACACGCACCACACCACCCGCAAAAGGGCCTTGTCCACGAGTTCTCGGACATTGCCCGTCGGAAAAGCCTGTCGGTCAACCCCAGATCGGCATACCCACAGACCCAACTCGATGTACCTTGAACGGCGGCATGTCCGCCTCTTCCTCCGCATATACATCGCTGCGTCTGGTTCGTCCGGACGAGGACGTCGACTCACGCCCGCCCGGTCGCGAAGCTGGAACGCCGGCTCGCCTCGCAAGGGACGCCGCGCAGCCCCGTCCAGTCCCTCGAGCCGTCACCGGTTCCGAGCGCATCGAGCAGCATTCAGCGCCGACCGTCACGCTCTCCGCCCTCGATCCACGATGGGTCCTCGCCGTTGAAGTGCGGCGGCAGATGCAGGGCGGGCGAGCGTCGATCATCACGCCCGACACGCGCCGGCGACTTATGCTCGTCGGCCGGCGTCTCGGCCTCCGTCCGTTCGACACGAGCCTCGTAATCGCGATCATCCAGGATGCGGGACGCCGCGGTGAGGATCCGCTCGGCCCGATGTCGGTCTCGCGCCTCAGGCTCGTTCGTGAGGCGCCGCTCGCCGACGCCGCGCCCGTGCTGACCTGGTCCCGGGTTGCGGCCATGGTCATCGCCGCGGGCCTCTTCGGTGCGGCCCTGACGCTGGTCCTGCTCCGGGTGCTCGAGTAGGCCGCCGCCCTAACATTGATCCATGTCTCTCTCTCCCGCGGTCCCAGTCTCCGGCGAGCCCGCGCCCCGGATCACGCTCCAGACGCTTCGGCGGATGGCCAAGGCGGGGGAGCCCTTCGCCGCGCTCACCTGCTACGACGCCACCACCGCCCGCTGGCTCGCCCGCGGCGGCGTGCACGTGCTGCTCGTGGGCGACACCGCCGCGGAGGTCGTGCTCGGCCTGCCGCGCACGATCGACATGCCCCTGGACGTCCTCATCGCGCTCACGGCGGGCGTGAAGCGCGGGGCGCCGAACTGCGTCGTCATGGCCGACATGCCGTTCATGTCGTACCAGTCCGACGATGCGACCGCCATCCGCAACGCGGGCCGGTTCCTCACCGAGGGCCTCGCGGACATCGTCAAGATCGAGGCCGACGCCCGCCTCGCCGACCGCATCGCGAAAGTTGTGCACGCGGGCGTCCCGGTGTGTGCGCACGTCGGATCTCGCCCGCAGTACGTCGCGCTCACCGGCGGCTACACCGCGGCCGGCCGCACGCCCGATACGGCCAGGCTGGTCGTGGAGGACGCCGTCGCCTGCGAGCGGGCGGGCGCGCAGATGCTCTTGATCGAGGCCGTTCCGCACGAGGTGACCGAGCAGGTGCTGGCCCGCACGACGATCCCGATCATCGGCATCGGCGCGGGACCGGCCTGCCACGGACAGGTGCTCGTGATCCAGGACCTTGTCGGCATGACCGACCGCCCCCCGCGATTCGCCGAACCGGTGGCGGACATAGGCCGTAGTTTCCAGGCCGCCGCAGCGGAATGGGTCTCTCGGGTTGCGCGCCGGCAGATCGGGGGCCAGCCATACCGCATGAAGCCGCCATCCGGGCCGGCGCCCGGAACCTCCGCCGGCACGCCGTCGGACACGCCGATGCGCGACGGAAATCGTTCGGCTGCGCGTCCGGGTGATCGGCATGCCGCCGTCCCGGAAGTTCCCGGTACGACCTGAAGCGCAAGCCACTTCGACGGGCTCGACCGCCCGGCGACGCGTTCCATATCACGGGGTACTCACCATGCGGAAGTTCATCGCATTCGGACCGGCGCTCGTCGTACTGCTGACGACCCTGGTCACGCTCGTGGCCGCGCCCGCGGCCGTTCGCTTCGTCGGCTACGCCAACACCGACAACCAGATCACCGCCGCGCAGACCACGCTCGAGAGCGACAACATTCTCAAGCAGATCGATCGGGCGGTCCGCGCGGTGGCCGACTCCGTCGAGCCCTCGGTCGTGCACGTCGGCGTCGAGGGGTCGATGAACACCGGCTGGGGACGAAGCCGCTTCGCATCCCAGGGCTCGGGCTGGGTGTACGACAAGCTCGGGCACATCGTCACCAACGCCCACGTGATCCAGAACGCGGCGCGCATCAGCGTGCAGTTCTACGACGGCCGTGCGGCGAGCGCCGAGATCGTCGGCCAGGATCCGAGCACCGACATCGCGGTGCTGAAGGTCAACGTCAACGAGGGTCTCTTTCCCGTCCGACGTGCATCCAAGATCGCCCTCCACCAGGGCGACCGGGTGTACGCGTTCGGCTCGCCGTTCGGCTTCAAGTTCTCCATGTCCGAGGGGATCATCTCCGGCCTCGGGCGCGACCCGCAGCAGCTTCTGGCGGATACCGGCGGCTACACGAACTTCATCCAGACCGACGCCGCGGTCAACCCCGGAAACTCCGGCGGGCCGCTGGTGAACGTCGAGGGCAAGCTCGTCGGCATGAACGTGGCCATCGCCACCGCGCCCTCCCGCTCCGGGGAGGGGCAGAACTCGGGCATCTCGTTCGCCATCCCGCTCTCGACGATCGACCGCGTCGTGGAGCAGATCGTCTCCGGCGGCGTCATCGCCCGCGGGTATCTCGGCATCTCGCGCCCGGGAGACGATGAGGCCAACCAGACCGCCCTGAATCAGCTCAAGTTCCACGGGCGCGGCGTCGTCATCACCGGGGTCGAGAACGACAGCCCCGCCGCGAAGGCCGATCTCCGCGCCGGCGACGTCATCCTCAAGATCGACGACGACGCGGTGACCAACGTCCCGGTGCTCCGCTCGGTCATCGCCAACAAGGCGCCCGGCCACAAGGCGGCCGTGGAGTTCTGGCGAGACGGTGAGACCAAGACCACGACGGTGACGCTCGCGCGGCTGATCTCCGAGCAGGAGATGCAGGAGGCCGCGATCGCCGCCGACCGATTCGGCATCGCCAACATCGGTGACACGAACAACGGCCAGTTGTTCATCACCGAGGTCCGCGTGCCCTCCTCCGCGTACCGCGCCGGGGTGCGCCCGCAGCTCCGAGTCAAGGAGATCGGCAGCACCGCGATCCGATCGCAGGAGGACTTCTTCCGGGCCCTCGCCGCGAACGGCCTGCAGCAGGGCCACGACGTGAACATGGTTCTTGAGTCCGCCGATCAGCAGACCCTGAACGTGACCATCCCCGGACGCTGATGGGCGCGTGCTACTTGCGGGAGATCCGCACACGCACCGCCGTTCGAGCCGGAGGCGTGCGCTCGAGGTCCGCGACCCACTCGGGCTCGGTGACGCTCGCATCCGGACTGATCGTCCGGGACCAGCCGATGACCTCGGACCCGAAGGTCGTCAGGCCGACGATCGTCCCCGCGCCGTCGGCGTCGTACACCTCACGCTCGGCGCCGTCGATCTTCCGCTTGACGACCCGAGAGCCCGCGAACACCCAGTCCGGCGGCGGCTTTCCCGAAGCGCCGGCGATCTTCTTCTCGGCCGCGGCGAATGTTTCCGGCGTCTTCGCGTTGATGACCCAGTCGAGCGGGTCCGCCACGACCTCCTTCCCGTCCTTGCCCGCGTAGACGATCCGCACGCTCAGCGGGTCCCCCTCGGCCGGAACGGGCCGCAGCTTTCCATCCTCGAGCTTCCACCCGCCCGGCTTTCCCGGCTTGAGCCCGATCGCGAGCATGGCGGCATGGATGTTCGACGGGCGCACCTCCGTAACGACCAGGGTCTCGTGCTCTCGCGTGTTGGGCGAGCAGACCAGCACCTCGAGATAGAACAGCGGCGCGTGCTCATCCCTCACCAGCAAGGGGGACATCACGCCGTCGAACTCCATCTCCTTCTTCGCCATGTCCACGCGGACGCCCGGAAACACCTCCCGCATTCCGTGGGCGGGCGCACCGGCATGTGGCGCCCCCATGCCGTGCATCGCGATGCAGAGGCACACGATGCCGCAGAAGCTCATTGGATGACACTCCCGACGGGCGTAACGCCGATGTCCCCCTTGGGCGTGGGGCCGGCCGCGCCGACGAGTCGCACGAACTCTTCGCCGCGCTTCTCGAAGTTCACGTATTGATCCCACGAAGCGCACCCCGGGGAGAGCAGCAGCACATCCCCCGCCCGCATCCGCCCGAGCGCAGTGGAGACCGCGCGCCCGAGCGAACCGCACTCGATCGCCGCGCCGCCCGCCGCGCCCGCGATCGATGGCCCCGTCGCCCCGATGGTGTACAGGCCCGCCAGACGCTCGCCAAGCCGGGCGATCGGAGACAGGTCCGAGCCCTTGTCGTACCCACCCGCGATCAGGTGCACATTCGCCATGGAAACACCGGGCATCGATGCGACCGCCTCGACGGCCCGCAAGGCCGACTCCGGCGTGGTGGACTTGCTGTCGTTGTAGAAGCGGATCACGCCGCCCTTTCCGCCACATCCCACCGGCCGCTCGCAGACGAGCTGCAGACGATGGGCAAGCCCGGTGAACCCGGCAATCGCCCGCGCGAACTCTGCTGCCTCGACCTCGGGCGCGATCGCGCGGCACGCCGCGAGCGCTCCCGCGGCGTTGGTTCGATTGTGCTCGCCGGGAAGCTTCAGCGGAAGCGTGAACGTCTCCGGATCGATCATCACCGCGCCCGCCCGCATCCCCGAGCGCCAGTCCCACACGACCTCGCCGAGCACCGCCGCATTCCCCTCGCGCTGATGCTCGATCAGATGCCGCTTGCTCGCGGCGTAGTGCGCGAAGTCGCCATGCCAGTCGATGTGGTTCGGCGAGACGTTGGTGATCACCGCGACCCGCGGCGACCACGCCGGAGAGAGCGTCCGCTCGAGCCAGTACACCATCGCCGACGACAGCTCCAGCACCACCACGGTGTCCGGCCCGATGCGGTCCATCTCGCCCAGCAGCGATCCCCCGATATTTCCCCCCATGACGACGCGATGCGCCCCATCCCGCGTTTCCCGTCCGAGCACCGTCCGGAGCGCGTGATGCACCATCGCGGTGGTCGTGCTCTTGCCCGCCGAGCCCGTGATCCCGACGATCCGCTCCACCCCGCGCCCCCCCACACGCCGCAGCTCCTCCACCGTCAGCGTGATCTCCGTGTTGATCGGAACCCCCGCGGCCTCCGCCGCCCGCAAGAACCTGTTCTCCCACGGCTTGGGCACCGCCACGTTCGCGACAACCAGATCGCACCCCCCCTCGCGAGTGAAATCCGCGACGTTGTGCCCGCCCAGCCGCAGCCTCACCCGCCCCGAATCCACCAGCCCCCGGATCGACGCCAGCGAGTCCGTCAGCTTGTCCTCGGAATCCACATCCGTGACCAGCACATCCGCCCCGCGCTCGCACAGCCACCGCGTCACGCCGACACCGCCCCCGAACCGCCCCAGCCCCATGACCGTCACACGTTTGCCTCGCACCACCCCGACCTCCGCAGAACTTGCGCGTTCGTTCATGGAACACTGTATCGGCGGATCGAGTCTTGCCAAGCCCATCCGAGCCCTTGGGAACCACGGCCGAGGAGTTCGGCAGCCCTTCCGAGCTCTTTGGCACCCCAGCTGAAGAGCTCGGCAGCCCTTCCGAGCTCTTCGGAACCGCAGCTGAGGAGCTCGGCGGCCCTTCCGAGCTCTTCGGAACCGCAGCGGAGGAGTTCGGCGGCCCTTCCGAGCTCTTCGGGACCCCTGCTGAGGAGCTCGGCAGCCCTTCCGAGCTCTTCGGAACCGCACCAAAGCGCGGTGGATGTTCGGGTTCGACGGCG
>DASZWV010000338.1:0-7651 GCA_035546115.1 Phycisphaerales bacterium | reverse complement strand
TCGTCCTCGAGGATTCGAACGACCTTCTCGACCGCATCCAGGGATGAGCCGCCCGAGGCAAGCACGTCGCGCCCCGCGGTGAGCGCGGCGGTCATGGAGTGGACGTAGGCCCTGCGTTCCGCGGCGGGCGCATCACGGTCGATCGTTCCCGCGCCGCCGTGGACGACGATCGCCCAGGAGGGAGTTGTCGACGGACCGGCAGTGCAGCCCTGCGTGGAGGCCATCAGCAGGAACAGTACCGCGACCGCGAGAAGTCTGTGCATGGAAAAACACTCCGGCGTCGGCCAGAGTCTACAGGAAGATCGGTGCGAATGATGACCGGACCGTGCAGCTCAGGTCGTCTTGACGATCTGCACCGGCCGGAACGCCGCCTCGAGCACCTTCTTGCTGTCGGCCTTGAGCCAGCCCTCGAGCACGCCCGCGTACACCGAGCGGAAGTCGATGCCGAACTTGAGGTCGCCCGCGTCGAGGTCGGTGAGCGAGGGGTGGTTGCCCACCACGCCGGGGCGGACCATCGGGCCGATAACGAACATGGGCGCGGCCGCGCCGTGGTCGGTGCCGCCGGAGGCGTTCTGCTGCACGCGCCGGCCGAACTCGCTGAACGAGATCGTGAGCACGCGCGAGTCGTTGCCCTGCTTCTTGAGGTCCTCGTAGAAGGCCTTGATGGATGAGCCGACCTGCTGGAGGAGCTGGGCCTGACGGCCGTTCTCGCCGCCCTGACCGGCGTGGGTGTCGAAGCCGCCGAGGGTGACGTAGTACACCCGCGTCTTGAGCCCGGCGCGGATCATGCTCGCGACCATCTGGAGCTGGCGGGAGAGGTCGCTGTTGGGGTACGAGACGAGCGGACGCTGCGCGACGGCCTTGCGGATCTGGTCGCTCGCGATCTGGGCGTCCATGGCGGTGCGCATCAGGAAGCCCGCGTTGGAATCGCTGTCGACGCCGTCGCTCGCGCCGCGGTTGTTGATCTCGTTGTACGCGGTCATGAGCTTCGGGTCGACGCCCTTGCCGAGCCACTGGAACAGCTCGCTGGACTCAAAGCCGATCGGCTTGGAGATCTGACCCTGCATGGCCAGCGGCGCTTCCTTGCCGATCGCGATCCCCGCGAGCGGCTCCGGCGTCGGCTTGCCCGATGAGTCGAAGCCGCAGCAGTCGTTGTCGAAATAGCGCCCCAGCCAGCCGTTGCCGGTGGCCGTGGTGTCGGCGGTCTGCCAGATGTCCATGCTCTTGAAGTGCGAGCGATTCGGGTTGGGGTATCCGACGCCCTGAACGACCGAGAGCATGCCGGCGTCGTACAGGTCCTTCAGGCCGGTGAGCTGGGGGTGCAGCCCGATGTGGGCGTCCTTGCCGAGCTTGAGAACCTTGTTCTCCGGAATGCCGATCGCCGGACGGGCGCGGTAGTACGCCGGATCATGGAACGGGATCACGGTGTTCAGGCCGTCGTTGCCGCCGCCGAGCTGCACCACCACGAGCACGTGATCCTCGGGCATGCCGGGCGTGCTCGACAGGCGGAAATCCGCCGGGAGCAAGGCCGCGGCCGAGCGCTGCACGAAGTACGGCACGGTCGTCGCGGCCGAGGCCAGGACGAGCCCGCGGGTCATGAACGTGCGGCGAGTGAACGCGCTGGGGTTCTCAAAGTCGAAGAAAGACATGGTGGTCCTCGAACGGAAGCGGGGGAGCGGAAAACAGGCGCCGCAAGGGGGGGGCAGATTTCAGATCGGCGGTCAGCAGAGCTGGTATTCGGGCATGGCGGAGACGAGGAGGAACGCCTGTGTAAGCGTGTCGGATGTAGGGCTCGTGCCTTGTCGGCCAAGGAGGTCCACGAGGATCTCGCGGTTATGGGGTTCCGAGCGGCCGATCGCGAAGCGGAGGATGCCGTCGGCGATCTCGTTGGCGGGCGAGGATGCGGACAAGCCCATCTGGTCGAGGAGGGGGGTGGGATCGAAGCGCTCCTGCCGGGCGAGGGGATCGAAGCCGTTGGGCGTGCGCCCGGTGAGCAGGAAGCAGAGAATGTTCTGGCGGATGAACATCGTCGCGGTGTTGATCCACGAGCGGCCGCCGTCCCAGCCCTTGACGCTCGGCGGGAAGAAGATGTTCTGGCCCATCATGTTCATGGCGTCGTTGAGAACGCCAAGGTCTCGCGCCGGCGTGCTGAGCGAGCGGATCGCCCCGACGACCAGCTGGGCCGGCGACTTGATCTGCTCGACCATGACGCGCGGCTGGTAGAAGTGCTCGCTGAGGAACAGCCGGCGGAGCACGGGCTTGATCTCGTAGCGCGAGGCGAGCATCGTGCTCTCGAGCGAGGAGAGCACGCCCTGGATCGCGTGGTCGAAGTCCTTGCGCCCCGTGGGATAGTCCAGGGCGAAGAAGCGGTAGAGCTTCAGGGTCATGTGCCGGGCGCAGGCGGGCTGGCGGAGGATCGCCTCGACGAACTTGTCGCCGTCGAGCGCGCCGCTCGAGCCCAGGATGTACTTCACGCCGTTGTCGTGGTTGTTGCGCCGGAACACGAACTCGTCGTCGTCGAACGTGTAGCCCGTCAGGGCCCGGGCGCCCTCCTTGATGTCCTTCTCGGTGTAGTTGCCGACGCCGAGGGAGAAGAGCTCCATGATCTCGCGCGCCAGGTTCTCGTTGGGCTTGTCCTTGCGCGAGTCGTCGTTGTTGAGGTACTTGAGCATCGCGGGATCGCGGATGATCTCGAAGAGCAGCTTGGCGTAGCTCCCGACCGCGTGCGACCGGAAGAGCTGGTTCTGCATGTACATGTGGTACGAGTCTTCGATCGTGCGATAGCTCGTGGCGAAGTGGCCGTGCCAGAAGAGGGTCATCTTCTCCTCGAGCGGGCGCGGCGTCTCGACCATGCGCTTGAGCCACCAGTGCTGGATGTCGCGCATCTGCTGGCGATCGGTGCGCTCGGCCTCCTGACGCTTGGCGCGCAGGCGGGTGACCGCCGCCTCGTCGCCCATGCGGCGGGCCCGGGCGATCTCGCCGCGCTCCTCGCCGGTGGCCGGTCGCATGATGTCCTTGTCGAACAAGTCCGATTTGGGCTGGTCGAAGGGGATCGACTCGTAGTCGAGCAGGTGGTCCACGCTCTTCTCGGGGCCCCACTTGACGAGCGTCGCGATCTGCGAGGGGCTGCCGCCGAATCCGGCGCGCCACAGCAGGTGCCGGGCCTGGTCGTATCCCCAGTCTTTCGCCTTGATCGGGCTGAGCGACGAGGAGAGCCGGTTCATCGCGGCCAGCGATGGAGCGGATTGCTCGGTGGGCTGTGGAGGAGCGCTCGCTTCGGGCTTCGAATCGGATGTGATGGTCGGCTGCATGGCGCAGGCTCCGATGCGGAAATCGTACGGGGTGCCGCAGATGAACGATCGGCAGACGCCTGGTATTGCAGCGAGAAACTCGGTCCGGCCATCAACGCGGAGTTTCGCGACCATTCGCCATCGGAGTCCGCTTCGTGCGGGCCGATCACGGGCCCTGCACGCGACATCGCCAGAGTTTTCGGCCCCAAACAAAGGCCGCGACCGCGATCGCAAGGAGAATGGCTCCGTCGGCCTGGTGGATGGTGCGGACGAGGGCGTCTTGGATGGACTGGGCCTTCAGATCGCGCCCGGCGACGAGGAATGCCAGCCACCCGAGCATGAACTGGAAGATCGCAAACCCGGCCAGCGCGATCCCGATCGCGCGCACCACGCGTCCGGCGCTCGATCGGCGCAGCGGCTCACTGGTGAGGGTGAACCCGGCGATCATCGCGATGATCACGACCACCAGGGCCACCAGAATGTGCGTCCAGAGGATGTGGATGTGGCGGAAGTGGCGATAGGCCGCGCCCAGGAGCAGTTGCAGGATCAGCGAATGGAGCGTGCCGGTGGTGAGGGCCTTCGCCCTCCTGGCGAGCCGGGGGTCGATCGGCAGCGTCTCGGGCGTCGCCGCGCGGAACGCGTCGGACAGCACGACCGCGAGGCCCACGACGACGCCGAAGGTGAGTTGCGCGAGCACTCCGTGGACCATCGCCCCGAGGCGTGAATCCTCGAGAACGCGCCAGCCTCCCAGCAGGCCCTGCGCAAGCACCAGCAGGAAGGCGATCCACGCCAGCACCTTCACCCAGCGGCGACGATCGATCGCCACCGTGGAGATGAGCAGAACGATCGCCGCGAGGCCGAGAAATGCACCGAAAAGCCGGTGGGAATGCTCGACAAACACCTGCTCGTAGGTCTTCCCCGCGGCCGACGCCTTGGCCATCTCCTCGGCGACGTGCGAGCCGAGGGGATAGAGGAACATGTTCGCGCCGTAGGTCCGCGGCCAATCGGGCACCGCCATACCCGAGTCGGTGCTGGTCACGAGCCCACCGATGAACACGAGGGGAACAACGGCCGCGCTGGTCACCAGCGCGAAGCGGGCGAGCCAGTGTGGGGCGTCGCGCATCACGGCGCCGGGCCTGGCGATCAGACCTCCGATGACGCCGCCGATGAGCCCAAGTCCCACGCCCAGAAGGACAAAGCCGATCGCGCGGAGGGGCGCACCGGGGACCATCTGGCCCACCGACTCGGGCGTGGATCCCCCGCTGGCGAGCGTCGTTCCGAAGAAAAGAAGTCCCGAGAGTCCCGACACCAGCCCGGCGCTCAGGCCGAGCCGGACGCTCCGGGATCGGGGCAGCGTGCCGGCAAAGCAGACGAAGGCTCCGAGCCACGCGACCAGCACGCAGGGAATCGCGGTCTGTTCCGGCATGTGGAGCCAGGGCAGATGGGTGATGAGCCAGGCGATCGCCATCACCACGGTGGCGCCAAAGCCGCCCGTGAGGGCAGACATCACGAGCGGCGCCCAACCGACATGGTTACCAGTCTCTGCACGAGTCATGCGGGATACCCCTGAAATCTAAATTCCCGAACTTGACAGAATATGTGCAGAGCGCTGATGATTGCGGCCGTACAGGAATATTTTTGCTGACAGTGAAATGCGTTCCGATGACGGTTCGCCCCGTTTCAGGTTATTGGCCACGCACATCTCCGTCTGGACCGCCGCTCTTTAGAGGCAGTCCACGTTCCGGAGACTGAAAGAGGTTTCAGCTTGTCGACAATCTTCCCGAAGTGGACCAACCAACTGCCGACGATGCTGCTGGGCGGCGCGCTCGGCACGCTGGCGCTGGTCGTGGGAGGGGCGTGGTACTACGCCACTCCGAAGTTCTGGCGGAACGGGTACATGCCGGCGCAGCCGGGAATCTCCCACATGATGGAGGTTCGGCTCGAGACCGATGCGCTGGCGAACAACCGCGCGCCGGAGATTCCCGGGCAGACCTATCCCGGCTTCAGTCATCAGATCCACGCCGGCAAGCTCGGTCTTGATTGCCGCTACTGCCACAGCCAGGTGGAGAACTCCGCGGAGGCCAACATCCCCACGGTGAGCACGTGCATCGGCTGCCACGCCGACGGCCACGTGAACGACGAGCTCTACGCGCGCAAGCGGCGCGTGCAGTTCATCCGAGATGCGTGGGAGGCGGGGGTTCGCTACGACGAGATCGCGGCACTGAAGCGCGACGGCAAGTACGAGGAGGCCGACGCCAAGGCGGCCGAGTACAAGAGGATGGGCCTCGAGGTCGTCGAGGGGGGCGCCTCGATCGACTGGCGACGAGTGCACAAGCTGCCCGACTACGTGCGGAACTTCCCGCACAACGTCCACCTCAACGCGGGCGTGAGCTGCTACTCCTGCCACGGCGCGATCATGGAAATGCCGGTGGTGCACGAGGTGAAGCCGCTGAGCATGTCGTGGTGCCTCGGGTGCCACGCGGATCCGGCGCCGAACCTGGTTCCCAAGGACAAGATCACCGACCTGAACTGGGTTCGCGACCAGATCGACGGGCGCGGCAACCAGCCGCACGCCGCCGGGGCGGATTTCCTGGATGCTGGCTCCAAGGGCGGCGTCGAGCTGCTCAAGCAACTCGAGGACAGGAAGCTGCACCTGGCTCCGCAGAACTGCGGCGCGTGCCACTACTAGCAGCCCGGAACGGACAAGCGCAGGGCGTGAAGGCGTAGACGACGGACAAAGCCAAGACGGGATACCTGATGAGCCTGGACCAATGTCATTCGACGATCGACGCGCAGCCCGCACGAAAGCCGCGCTCGGTGAGCCATGAGCAGGTCGGCGTGGATGGGCGCAAGTACTGGCGCGGCCTCGAGGACGCCGCCGACACGCCCGAGTTCCGCGACTGGCTCGAGAAGGAGTTTCCCACCGACGCCTCGCGCCTGCTGGCGAGCTCGCGTCGCACGTTCCTCAAGCTGATGGGCGCATCGGTCGCGCTGGCCGGAGCGGCGACGCTCCCCGGCTGCCGCAGGCCCGACCACAAGATCCACTCCTACTCCCGCTCCGTTCCCGAGGATGTGGTGCCCGGCAAGTCCGAGTACTACGCGACGAGCCTGTGCCTGCCCGGCGGCGCGGTCGAGGGCATCCTCTGCGAGACGCACGAGGGCCGTCCGACCAAGGTCGAGGGCAACCCGCTCCACCCCGGGAGCAACGGCAAGTCCAGCGCGTGGGCGCAGGCGAGCATCCTGTGCCTGTACGACCCGGACCGGCTGAAGGACCCGACCTGCACGGGCGTGGCCGATCAGAGCGACGACACGCCCCGCTCGTGGCTCGACTTCTCCGAGAGCGCGAAGCGGATCTTCGACCCGCTGCGCGAGCGGCGGGGTTCCGGGCTGGCGTTCATCGTCGACAAGAAGCGCTCCGCGACGCGCGAGGCCATGAAGGCGCGGGTGATGAAGATGTACCCGGGCGCGACGTGGGTCGCCTGGGATCCGGTGCAGAGCGACGAGGCGGTCAAGGGCTCGGTGGTCGCGTTCGGCAAACCGATGCGCGAGGTCCTGAGCCTCGAGAACGCCGATGTCATCGTCTCGTTCGGGCGCGACTTCCTGAACGACGATCCGGGCATGATCCGCAACAGCCGCGGGTTCGCGGCCAACCGGTCGCCCATGACGACCCAGCCGCAGACCGACCGGCCGCTGATGAGCCGGCTGTACATGGTCGAGTCGTCGCTCTCGATCACCGGCGCGAAGGCGGACCACCGGCTGGCCGTTGCGCCGAGCATCATCCCGGCGATCGCGGCGGCGCTGGCCTCGAAGCTCGCGATGGTCGGCGCATCCTCGGGGTCGCTCAAGACCGCCGCCGATCGCCTCGCGGCCGAGTTGCCGGGCGCGCTGGGGCCGATGGCCGCCGAGGTCGAGAAGTTCGTTGAAGAGCTGGCTCGCGACCTGGTGACGGACGAGAAGGGACGGGCTCGGCGCGAGATGGCGACGGGCCGCGTCGGCGCGGCGCGGGCGGTGGTGGTGGCGGGGCCCTCGCAGCCGGCCGCCGTGCACGCGCTCTGCCACGCGATCAACGCCGCGATCGGCGCGGTCGGGCACACCGTGCACTACCGCCCGATGAGCGAGGACGAGGCGAGCTCCGGCGTGGCCGGGCTCAAGAAGATCGCCGATGCGCTCAACGGCGGAGAGGTCAGCACGCTCGTCTGCCTCGGCGTGAACCCCGCGTACGACGCCCCGGGCGACCTCGACTTCGCAAGGGCGATGACCAAGGCCGCCAATCGCATCACGCTCGCGCACGACTTCAACGAGACGATCGCCGCGAGCACCTGGCGGCTGCCGATGGCCCACGCCCTGGAGAGCTGGGGCGA
>DASZWV010000337.1:0-7466 GCA_035546115.1 Phycisphaerales bacterium | reverse complement strand
ACCATGGCCGCCCTGATGATGGTCTCCGCACCCGCCCGCCCGCACGCGGACACCCCCGCCATCGCACCGATCAGGTGGACGCTCTTGTTCAGGACAACGTTCTCCACGTACGTGCCGGGGCACACCCTGATCGTGTCGCCCGGCGCGGCCGCGACGATGGCGGCGTTGATGGACGTGTAGGCCGGGGTCGCGTCGTTGCAATCCGACGCGCTGCCCATGCCGTCGTCGGCCACCACGAGCACCGAGGCTCCCCGAGCCGAGCCCACCAGCACCAGACACATGACGGCAACCGTGGCCGAAGCGAGTTGAGTACGCAGCCGCATGATGCAACCTCCATGAGTTGGCGGGCTCGTCGGGGAGAACACCCCCCGGAAGAGGCCGTCTTGGGTCGGAAATGGCGTGCGCACGCGTTGGCGTGCGCACGCGTGGTTTAGCGGCGGCCGCGGAACCCCCCCGGCCGGGCAAGCGATCAACAGCCCTGGAACCAGACATTGATGAAGTTGAAGATGTCGTCCACGCCGACCGCGTGGTCGTCGTTGGTGTCCGCGGCGGGGAAGCCGCTGAACCAGTTGTTCAGGAACACGAAGATGTCCTCGACGTTCACGGTGCCGTCGGGGAAGAAGTCCGCCTGGCAACGCGGGAACCCGTGCTGCGAGAGGAAGGTGACGTCCGCGGTGTTGAGCACGCCGTCGCGGTTCATGTCGGCCGTTCGGGCGGCCTCGTAGTCGCTGCGGGCGAGGTCGATGACGGAGATCTCCATCGTCGGGCTGCCCTCGGCCAGCGGGTTCGAGCAGCAGTCCGGCTCGCGCGCCGTGAGGAAGTTGAACGAGATGAAGTTGAAGTCCGAGGTGCCCACCGTGCCGTCGCCGTCGAAGTCGGGATGCCGCCCGGTGTCCAAGCAGCTCGTGCTCGGGCCGTCGGACTGGCCGTAGCGGCCGATGAACCCGCCGAAGTCGAGGATGTCGATGAAGTTGTCGTCGTTCAGGTTGCCGCTGATCAGCGCATCGCCGCCGGTGAAGTTCACGGTGTAGTCGTTGCCGCTGGGGACGAAGTTCGCTGCGTCGATCGTGCGGCGGAGCGTGTGCAGCCGGTCGCGGGCCGTGACGCACGTGTACGTGCCGCACGGGGCGGTGAACACGGCCGTGCCCGACCCGTTGGTGAAGGTCACCGGCTCGTCGTGCGAGTACGCCGGGCTCGGGCAGCTGCTCGCGGAGTACACGTCGAAGCTGATGCACCGCGAGAACGTGCCGGTCGTGATCCCGCTCAGGGAGACGTTGGCCGTGATCACGGGCGCGGCGTGGACGGTGATCGTGGTGCTGGCGCACTGCGTCGCGCACCCGTCGTTCACGCGGGCGTAGTAGGTGTGCACGCCCGCCGCCGATGGCGGGGAGGACCACTCGTACGAGGCGCCCGAGCCGATCACCGTGCCCGTGAGGCAATCGTCCTCCACCCACTCGATGGTGCCGGGGCCGCTGTAGGTCGCCGTGAAGGTCACGCTCGTCGGCACGTTGAAGTTGCAGTAGTCGCTGGATACGACGGAGGCGCCGATCGCCTGGCCGCCGGACTGGGAGTAGTGCACCGTCGAGAGCCCGGCGTCGTCGGCGCTGTCGTGGACGACGGCGGCGATGTTCAGCACGGCCGTCGCGCCGAAGTCGTTGTTCTGCGCGAGCACGTCGAACTGCCCGGAGGTGTTGTCGTTCTGGACGGCCCAGGGCGAGGCGTTGTCGAAGCCGTAGCCGGCGAGGTTGTTGCCGCCCGCGGAAGAGCCGCCAACGCCGGAGCCCGTGCCCAGGCCCGTGTAGTTCGAGCCCGAGCAATCGCCCGCATCGACCTTGGCGTTGTTCTGAACCCTGATCGCGGCCGTGGTGTTGCCGGAAAGGTTGTTGTTCTCGATCAGAGCCTTGCCCGCATCAACGAGAATGCCCACCCCGTTGCCGGTGATAGACATGGCGTTGCCGACCACGGTGGCGCTGGAGTCCGAACCCTCGACCTTGACGCCGACGGCGGCCCCGCTGATGCTGCAGTTGCCGGTCACCTTGCCGTACACGCTCGAGCCGTTGCCGTTGCTGGGGCTGTCCAGGACGTAGACGCCCGCCTGCGAGGCGGTGATCCCGACTCCGTCCACCGTCAGGTGCGTGTACTCCGCATCGCTGGCGTAGCCCTCGTAGTTGTTGATCCAGACGCCGTAGTCGACGCCCGTAACGGTGCCGCCGCCGATGGTGATGTCCGCCGTCGTCGGAAGATTCCAGCCGACGTACCCGGACCTGGGAGAGATGGTCGTGGCGGAGCCGTCGATGATGTTGTTCTGCACGGTGGTGTTCGCGGCCGTCTGGAACGAGGAGAGCGTGATGCCGTCCCAGTGCGTTCCCGCCGAGTCCACCGCGGTGATGGTGTTGCCCGCCACCGTGAAGGGCGATGCACTGGAATAGTGCAGGTTGTGGAAAATGCCGCTGCGCCGGACGGCGAGGGTGTTGTTGGAGATGGTCGCCGCGGCGCCGGGGTTGGCGCGGTAGTAGTTGCCCGTCTGCACGCCCACGCGGGCGTCCTGGACGACGTTGTTCTCGACGTTCGCGTAGAAGTTGTTGTACACCAGGATGCCGATGCCCCAGTTGTACAGGGAGTCGCCGATGTTGGTGAGCAGGTTGTGGGAGATCGTGTTCCCGCTCGTCGCGGCGTCGTTGACGTAGTTGTAGAAATCAATGCCCGTGTACGACGTGTTCTTCACGATGTTGTTCCGCACCGTGATGTTGCCGACGCCCTCGTACGAGACGATTCCCTCCTCCGCGTCGATGTTGGCCCCGTTGGCGTTGTCCGGGCTGGTCAGGGCGGGGTTGTCGCCATCCATCGTGAGGCCGTCGATGGTGACGCTGCCGACGCTCACGTACAGCAAGACCGGGTACGGGGCGACGTCCGGATCGGGATCGGAAACATCCGGGAGCAGAACCGCCTCGGGGACCCGCGGTCCGACGTTCGGATCGATTCCTACGTTCGGACCCATCAGCGTGACCGACTTGTCCACGCTCGGACTGCCGACATAGGTGCCGGCCTGGATGTGGATGGTGTCGCCGGCGCTCGCCGCATCGATCGCCCGCTGGACGAGCGCGCTGGTCGTGGTGGGAGCTACGAAGCTGTTCGGAGTGAGGAAGACCTTGCCCGCCTGGATTCGCGCGAGTCCCGCCAGTGACGTGCCGAGATCCACGTCGTCCACGATCTTGTCAACCACCGAGAACGCCTGCGCCAGAGTCAACGCACCTGCGGCCAAACCGTTGAAGGTCGCACCCGTGGCGTCCGTCGTCGTTCCAGCGGACGTCTCTTCGATGTAGTCGGCGAGAGTTCCTGCGAAGGTCGTGTCGCCCGCGTTCAGGGTCTGGCCCGCCGTGTTCTGGAAGAGCACGAGGCCTCTCCCGGCGCCGTTGATGGCGACGCCGCTCATCGAGACGGAACCGAGCGTCACATTGTTCCCGATCGCCAGATCAACGGGGGAGCCCGTCACGGAGACATTTGTCAGCGTCAAGCCGGTGAGTGTTGCGGGCGTCCCGCTGTAGCTCGGCGCATCGTTCCTCGCCTTGATGGTCAGTCCGTTGCCGCTGGCGGCTCCATTGCCGTTATTGCTGAACGTTGCGCCGTTGAACGCGATGTTTGAGTACGTGGCGTACTTCAGGTTGATATCGATCCCGGCCGGAGACGACGGACCGGTGCCGTTCCCGCTCACGGAGATGTCCGAGATGTTCGCACTGTCGAGTCGCTCGAAGTATGCGCCCTTCGCCACGTTGTTCGTGAACTGCGAGTTCGAGATCGAGACGTTGGTCAGCCCCGTGTGTCCCGTAGTCGCGTACACCTCGAGCCCGATGTTCGTGTTGCCCGCGAACTGCGTGTTGGAGATGGTCAGCCCGTCCAGACCCACGAGCGACGTCGGGATCCGCATGCCGTCGAGGCCGTTGGAAGAGAGCGTGCTGTTCAGCACCTGAACATCCTGCATCGAGCCCGTAGAGTTGATGGCGATGCCGTTCCCGTCGTTCCCGGTCGCCGTGACATTATCGATCGTGATGAAGCTCCCGTTGTCGAGCCGCACACCGGTTCCAGAGTTGCCCCCGCCGGTTGCACCCGTCACGCGGAAGTTCTCGATCGTGAGCCGATGCGTCGCATCCGTGCCGGCGGACGTCACCATGAACACGGGCGATCCGCCCGCGGCCGCATTGACGACCGAGTCGCTCGATGGATTGGTGCCGCTACCAGCGCCCCGAACCGTGATCTGCTTGGCAATGCTGACGTTCTCGCTGTAGCTGCCCGCCGCCACATGCACCGTGCCGTTCACCGAAACCGCGTTCACCCCGCCCTGGATCGTCGCGAACGCGTCCACGCCGATCGCGTGCGGACCCGGCATCCCGTCCGACGGCCAGTTCACCACCGTGCCCGCCGAAAGACCGACGTAGTTGTCATCGACGTAGGTGTCGGTGCCCGTCCACGTCGTGATCGCGATCGCCGGCAGGTCGGAGGTGGTCGAGGCCACCTCCACCGCGTTCGAGTCGGTCAGGCGCGTGGGCGGCGAGTGCGAGCGGAACGACACGAGCCCGGCCGTCGAGGTGATCGGCGCGATCGCCGTGAACTTCAGCACCGCCATCGTCGTCGAAGCCGTGGCACCGTGCACCGTGCCGTTGGCCGCGCCCACGGCATAGTCCACGTTCGGCGAGGCCGCGCTGCTGTACACCTGCTGCGTGAAGGGCAGATCGCCCGCGGCCGCGCTCACGAACGAGAGCTTCGAGCTGTCGTAGGCAAGGAAGAACTGGCCGCCCCAGATCTCCGTCGCCGAGGCGCCCATGCTCACCCTGACGGTCACGGTGGAGCCCACCAGATACGAGGATTGGTCGGGCGTGAGCGAGATGCTCACGGCGCCCCGGCTCGCCGGCGCTGCACACGCCAGAAGCAGAAGGGCCGCCAACCACGACAACGTGCGATGAAGATTCATACCAAAGCCTCCTGGATTGGACCGATGCATGGACGATCTCGGTGACGAAGCATGACGTTCAGGGCAGTTTTCAGAGCGTGATGCCCGTGCATCCGCTCGATTCGACAGGCGCAAAGACACGACCGCGACGCGCGGCCACCCGGCGCTCGGGCGACCGAACGACACTCCCAGCGTCACGGCCGGGTTCTGCATTCCCGGTTGTTCAGCGAGTCGCCGCGTCTCGGCGGCGCCTTCCGAGGATCGATGCTCCGGCGGCGAGCAGCACAGCGCTGCACGGCGCGGGGATGATCGTGATGGATGTGCCCGTGGTCGTCCCCGTAACGCTCACGTTCGGGCCGGTATCGCCGTAGACCACCGTCGTTCCGACCGGCGAGCCCGCGGAGGGAAGAATCGTGAGCGGCGTGCCGGAAGCGGGCGCGAGTGCATCGAACAGCATGGTCGTCAGCAGCACGCCCTGCTGGGGCACGACGATGGATGAGCCGAGCGGTCCGAGCCCGATGAGCATGGCGTTGCCGTCGGTCGGCGGATTGGTCTCGTTGATGCCGTACGCATCGTGGATGAAGCCAATCGCCGTGAACGGCTGCCCCCCCACCGTCGAAACGCCATTCAGGTGCATGCGCGACGGGTCCCAGGTGAAGATCATCTGGAACGAGAGCATCCCCTGCACCTCGTCGGGATCGGCGAACGCGTAAACCCCTACCGCCACTTGATTTCCGACCGAGTATTGCGGGAGCGACGGCTGCAGCGATATGTCAATCGATGCGAGCGCGGGAGCGCCAAACGCAAAGGCTGCGACGTAAACCGCCACTTGTGGGGACGACACAACGGCTCTCCATCCAGGAATCACGAGTTCGAGCCGTGGTTGTGTACCATGACTTGCCGTCCCCATCAAGACTTCTTTCAGGGAATTTCGGGTTCCTGGTGATTTTGATTGTCGTTTGGGGTGCGTCCGGGCAGGCGAGTTGCCCCGCACGTGCCCGCTCGGGCGCCCGGATCCACGCAAGTTGCCCGGATCCCGCAAGGTCTCCCGGCATCCGGCGTTCGACGGTTATTGGCATGCAACCCGAGCGGGACCACGAATCGGGCGCTTCGGCTACGTTTCACGACATCAGACCTTCGGGTAGCCGCTCCAGGAGGTGCACGATGAACTCGAATGTGCTCCGGCTGACCCTCAGCGCGTGTGCCCTGCTGGTGATGACTCGCCCGCAGGCAAACGCGCAGGCCCGCGCATGGCCGGCCCAGCCATCCGCCCACACCGCCCAGCCCGGCGACGCCGACGATCCGCCGCCCGCTCGGCAGCGACGGAACCAGCGCCAACGCCCCGCGCTTCCCGCCCCCGATCGTCCTTCGCTGGCCTACGGCGCCGACCCGATGGAGGTGATGGATGTGTGGCTGGCCAATCCCGCCCAAGGGCAGGCGGCCCCGCTCTTGATGTTCATCCACGGCGGAGGCTTCACAAAGGGATCCAAGGAAGACCTGCCGCCCGGCCTGCTGCGCGCCTGCCAGCGGCTCGGCATCACCGTCGCGTCGGTGGACTATCGACTCGCCGCGTACCCGACAACGCCGACCGCCGCGAAGTTCCCCGAGCAGCACATGGAGTGTGCCCGGGCGCTGCAGTTCCTCCGCCACTCGGCGGCATCGCTGAACATCGACCCGAAGCGCGTGATGCTCAGCGGCAGCTCGGCCGGCGGAGGGATCGCCCTGTGGATCGCCTTCCACGACGACATGGCCGATCCGAGCAACAAGGACCCGGTGCTCCACGAGTCCACGCGCGTCTCGGCGGCGCTGGTCATGGCGACGCAGACGACCTACGACCCGCGGGTGATCAAGGAGGTCGTGGGCGGGCGGGCCGGCGAGCACACGGCCCTCGCCGCGATGTACGGCCTGACGCTCGACGAGATGGACACCGACAAGGCCCACAAGCTGTTCGAGGAGGCCTCGCCGGTGAACCTCCTCACCAAGGACGATCCGCCCGTGTTCGCGACCTACGGCGAATCGCCGGCGCCGCTCAAGCCCGACTCGCCGCCGGGCATGGGCATCCACCATCCCGCCCTGGGCGCGTTCCTGAAAAAGAAAATGGATGCGCTCGGCATCGAGTGCATCGTCAAGGTGCGCGAGGTGGACGGCAACTCCGCCGCCGAGGAGGGAGCGTTCCTGAGGAAGCACCTGCACATCGAGGGCGCCGCGTTTCCCTCGCGCCGGCCCGGCGCAGGAAGGTGAGCCGGTGACGCCATGACGGTCGGGCCTCGCATCATCGCCCTGCTCTTCTCGCTCGCCTGGGCGATCGGCGGGAGCGCTGCGCGGGCCGCCGGGCCGACGATCACCTATATCCCCGGCTCGACGACCCGGCTCGAGCAGCTCATCGGCGACACGGACAAGGCCCGCAAACAGCCGACCGCCAACCAGACCTTCGCACGCTTCGGGATTCGCGGGACGGATCTGGGATACTCCTTCGAGCACGACGGCAAGGCCATCTTCCTGTTCGGCGACACGATGGGGA
>DASZWV010000336.1:0-10519 GCA_035546115.1 Phycisphaerales bacterium | reverse complement strand
GGGATCAACATCGAGCACGGGCGCGAGAACCGGATCGTGGGCAACACGTTCACGGGGGATTCGGTGGGCGTGCGTCTGTGGGGCAGGCACGGGTCGTCGGTGGAGCGAACGCCGTGGGGGTTGGCGAACGGGGAGGTCGTGCCCGGGGCGGTGTGGGTGCTGTCGACGCGGAATGTGATCGAGGGGAACACGTTCACGTGCGTGGCGAAGGATCTGTGGATCCGCGACACTGTGCTGACGCGCATCAACGAGAACGAGCTCGACACGGGCGGGAGCGATTTGGGACCTTACACGGAGGGGGATCCGCGCCTTGCCGATCCGGAATCGCCGGCCAACCCGGAGCCGATCGGGGCGCGCCGGGCGGTAGGAGCCCGGATGGACCTGGAGGGGCGCGACCAGATCGTGATGGGGGAGTTCGGGCCATGGGATCACGAATCGGTGATGGTGCGGAAGCGCGGCCGGGATGAGCGCGGGGATGTGTACGAGGTGTGGGGGGCCCGCGCAAGGCCGGTCGAGGTCGCCGTGTTAGAGGGAGGGATCGGGGCGCTGCACGATGGGCAGCAGATGGGTGGCGGTCGCGCGGCGACGAATCCGGTCGTGGTGCACGTGTCGGGCGGCGCGGAATCGGGCGTGTGGCCGTATCGGGTGAGGATCACGGCGGGCGAGATCAAGCAGGAGGTGAGCGGCACGATCGTGAACGCGGCGTGGGATGTGCGTGTGTGGGCCTGGGAGCACGACCCGCTGAAGGATGTGGCGGCTTGGCGCGCGGAGGCGGATGGTGCGGGGGTGGTCCGGTCGCGCGTGGGGGCGATCGACTGGGCGCTCGGGTACCAGGGGCCCGGGTGCATCGCGCCGGAGGTGCGTGCGGCGAAGATCGGTGCGAATCACTATGGCGTGATCGCTTCGACGCGGATCCACCTGCAACCGGGAAGGTGGGCGGTGAAGACGCTCTCGGACGATGGGATCCGCGTGAGGGCCGATGGGAAGACGGTCATCGAGCGATGGGACATCCACGGGCCGACGGCGGATGCGGGGGTGGTCGAGGTGGAGAGGGCGCGGGATGTGGAGATCGGGGTGGAGTATTTCCAGAACGATGGGTATGCGGTGCTGAGGGTGGGGATCGAGCACGCCGCCGAGTGAGAAGCGAACCGTGAGAAGCGAGGAAGATGCGGCGCTGCGAGACCTCGTTGACCGGTGCGTGGATGCCTATCGCGCGTGGCGCGGGCGAACGCCGGCGTGGGTGGCGTGGGCGCCGGGGCGGGTGAATCTGATCGGGGAGCACACGGACTACAACCTCGGGTTCGTGCTGCCGATGGCGATCGATCGGTGGTGCGTCGCGGCGGGGTCGCCGGGCGATGGCGTTGAGGGCGAGGTGCGGACGAGCGGACTGCGGGGTGGGGATCTGAGTGCGCGGTATCGGGTGGATGTGGCGGACGCCGGGGTGCTTGCGCCATGGGCACGGTACGCGGTGGGGGCCTTGTGGGTTGTGCGCGCTGAGTCGGGCGTCGCGGCGGGGGGCGCGATGGATGTGATGTTGTGCTCGAGCGTGCCCGTGGGGGCGGGTCTGTCGTCGTCGGCCGCGGTGGAGGTGGCGATGGGGAGGCTGGCGTGCGAGGTGTGGGGCGTGGGGGTCGCGCCGGCGAGACTGGCGGCGATGGCGCGCGAGGCGGAGAACCGGTACGCGGGCGTGCCGTGCGGGATCATGGATCAGATGACGGCGGCGTGCGGCTCTGCGGGGAGCGCGCTGCTGATCGATTGCCGATCGATGGAGGCGCGGCCCGTGCGGCTGCCCGAGGGTGTATCGGTCGTGGTGGCCGACAGCGGTGTGCGGCACGCGCTGGCGTCGGGGGAGTACGCGAGGCGTGCCGCGGCGTGCGCGGGAGCGGCCTTGAAGCTTGGGGTGTCGTCGCTGCGCGAGGCGGATGAGGCGATGCTCGCGGCGCGCGGGGGTGGGCTGTCGGAGGAGGAGATGCGGTGTGCGCGCCACGTGGTGCGCGAGAACGCGCGGGTCGTTGAGTTTGTGGGAGTTCTGGATGCGCTTGATGGGCCGCACGGGCTTGGGCGGGTTGCCGGCCCGGCGCGGCCGGCGAACCCGCGGCACGCGTTGCTTCGGCGGGCGGGAGGGTTGATGGTGGAGTCGCACCAATCGCTGCGCGATGAGTATCGGGTGTCATGCCCGGAAGTGGATGCGATGGTGGAGCGGGCGCTTGGTGTGCCGGGGGTGTTCGGGTCTCGGATGACCGGCGGGGGATTCGGCGGGTGCACGGTGACGCTGTGCGAGGATGGCGCGGCCGGCGAGGTGTGTCGGGTGCTTGGCGAGATGACGCGCGGGCTTGGGGCGGTGGAGCCGTTCGTGGCCCACGCGGTGGATGGAGCCGGTGCTCGTCGCACCGATGGGCTGCATGTCACGTAGCCCTCTCCGCCTGCCACTGGCGGCAGGCTGCGAGTGCCACCCCTCCGAATCCGTGGCCGGTATACTCGCGCGATGCTCGACTCTCCCCTCTTCGGCGTGTTCGGACGATTGCATCCGATGGTGCTGCACATGCCGATCGGCGTGCTGATCGCCCTGCTGGTGGTAGAGGTGATCGGACGGATGCGGGGAACGCCGGTGGCGCGGGAGACGCGGCTGACGCTGGTGTGGCTGGGGGCGCTGTGCGCGGTGGTGACGGGGCTTTGCGGGCTGCAACTCAGCCGCGAGAGCGCGTACACGCACGATGGGGTGTTCCTGCACCAGTGGCTGGGGATCTCGGTGGCGGGGCTGGCGGTGGTGTGCGCGGTGCTGGCGCAGATGGGGAGGACGGGGCTGTATCTCGGGGCGCTGGTGCTGTGCGTGGGCGTGTTGGTTCCGGCGGGGCATTTCGGGGCCGAAATCACGCACGGGGATGGGTTCCTCCTTGAGCCATTGCAGCCCAGGAAGCCCGCGGCGCCGGCACGCGGCGATCGGGAGAGCAACTCCGTGCATGCCAGCGGCGCGAGCGGTTCCCCTGCACCCGCGCCGGGACCGACGAGCATCGCCGGGATCGACCCGCAGGTGGGCGCCATCTTCGTGAAGAACTGCATCGGCTGCCACAACTCCACGAAACTCAAGGGCGGCCTCGCGCTCGACTCGCTCGAGGGATTGCAGAACGGCGGCGATGATGGGGCGGTGGTGGTGGCGGGCAAGCCGGCCAGCAGCGAGATCATGATCCGGATCACCCTGACGCCGGGAGACAAGGACCACATGCCGCCGCCGCGCCGGACGCCGTTGACGGCGGAGGAGGTGGGGGTGATCCGTTCGTGGATCGAGAAGAGCGGGGAGGGCGTGCCGAAGGAGCCGTGAACACCCTGTCCACCACCGGCAGCAAGCTGCCAGTGCCACCCTCCCCCTATCGATTCGCGCGGGCGACCCAGCGTTCGAGGGTGTTGCGGAGTTCGGCGGCGCCGCCGCTGGGCGGCGAGCCGTCGGCGGTCGGTGCGAAGAAGCGCCTCTCGAGGGACTCGATGTCGGTGGCGAGGCGCTGCTGATCGGGCGCGGGGAGAACCTCGCCGTTGAGGGCGAGGATGCGGCGGAGCAGGCCGATCGCGTTGACGGGGGTGATGTGGGCGGGGATGACGAACTCCGGCGGCGGCGCCTCGACGTGCTTGCGGCGGCGGAGCAGGCCGATGGCGACCCCGATCGCGATGAGCCCGGCGAGGACCGCGCCGGCGATGACGGCGATGCTCGCCATGCTCGGGCGCGGCGGGACGATGGAGACGGTGGCTGGGGCGGCGGCGATGTCGGCGTCGGCGTAGCGCTTCGTGGCGAGCTTGGCGTCCTTGAGGGCGAGGGCCGGGAAAGTGAAGGAGGTCGGCCGCGCGTCGGCGATGGGTTTGTACTCGAGCGACCAGGCGTGCTCGGTGACGGGGACGACGTCCTGGCCGGAGGTGTCGAGCTCGGTGATGGAGGCGCCGTGGTCGTCGATCTTCGGCGGGGAGAACTCGGCGGGGGGCGCGAGCGAGAGGAGCGAGGCGAGCGTTGGGAGCTGCCCCTTGCCCTTGGCGTGGATCTCGAGATTGATGGTGCCGTCGAGCGCGAAGCGGCGGTCGTCGAGGACCTGCTCGACCTCGACGCTGGTTGCGGGCGGGCGCGGGGCGGCGTCCTTGGCGCTGATGAGGGTCACCGAGGAGGTGACGGGGAGGATGACGGTGCCCTGGCCGTCGGCGAAGTCCATGTCGAGCGCGACCGGCGGGATGCGATCGACGGAGGGGTCCTTGGCCTTGAGCAGGAGGTAGGCGAGGGGGAACTGCTCCCACCCCTCGCGCCGCAGGCCCATGGGCTGGACCTCGGGGTTGTGGAAGGTGATGGAGACGACGTCGAACTTGTCGGAAAGGGTGTCGCGGAGCTTCTTCTCGAGATCGTCCTTGTAGTTGATGGGCTGGCCGTTGGTCGGGTTCCACTGCTCGTTGCGGAGATACTTGGAGAAGCCGCCGCCCTCGCGCGAGATGTTGCGCGTGGCCCAGATGGCCAGCTGGGCGCCGAAGGCGTCCTTGGAGCCAACGTCGGTCGAGCCGTCGACGGTGAGCGAGAGCTCGATCTCGCGGACGAGGTCGTCGTAGTAGGCGAGCGTGCGGCGGAGCTCGGCGCCGTCGGGATGATCGCCGATCACCTCCATCGCGTGGCGGGCGAAGCGCGGCTTGAGCTCCGGGTTCATCTCGCGGAGGGCCTGGGTGGCCTGCGTCGCGAACAGGCCGATGTGCTTATTGATCACGCTCTCGCCGCCGGGGAGCTGGTTGATCGCGGCGAGCACCTGCTGGGCCTGGTTCAGGTCCGGGCGGTCCTGGCGGGTGAGGTAGCCGAGATCGCTCGCGCCGAGGGAGGAGGAGAACCACTGGGTGAAGACGCGCGCGGAGGGCTGGATCTTGCCCGCGCCCAGCGCGGCGGAGTAGAGCTCGGCGGCGTGCCTGTAGCCGGCGAAGGCCTTGTCGCGAAGGGCGGTGTAGGTGGCCATGTCGGCCTTCTGGCCGAAGAGGAACTCGGCGTGGTCGAAGGAGAGGTCGGCGGCGAGGCAGGCCGCGGCCCAGGCGTCGGGGTTGTTCTCGCCCGGATCCTCCGGGAGGAGGGATGCGGCGAGCTCGTAGCCGCGGTTGACCTCGGCGGTAAGCTCGGCGTCGGTGCGCTTGGTGCCGGCCTGCTGCTGGACCTGCGGGCGACGCCAGAGCGTGCCGAGGCGCTGGCGCATGACCTCGGCGAGCTTGAGGCGGGCCTCGGCGGGGATCTTGTCGATGGGGCCGAAGACGGCCTCGATGTCGTCGGTGCGGAAGACCTCGGCGTCGGAGTGGCTGATGGCGAAGGCGTCGACGATGGCCTTGGGCGGGATGGGACCGACCTTGAGCAGGCGCAGGTCGGAGAGGACCATGCCGAGCTTCTCGAGGTTGCGCTGCTGGCGGGCGCGGGTGAGGGGGATCGCGCCGGAGTTTCCTCCGCCGTAGTAGCCGCCGTAGGGGTTGTAGTAGCGGCGGGCGTAGGGATTGGAGTACGGGTCCTCGTTCGAGCCGCCGGGCTTGACGAAGTTCGCCCAGCCCGAGAGCAGGGCCTCGGCGAGCTTGACGGCGCGCTTGGGCTCGGTGGCGGCGATGGGGCGGATCATCTCGATGACGGCCGCGGCGTCGCCGGAGCCGCCGGCGGTGGCGGCGACCATGACCTCGAGCTTGGCGGCGAGGCCCGGATCGATGACGGCGAGCCAGTGGGTGTCGGGAAGGACGGTGGCGAGGCGCTCCGCGGGGATGGGCTGGAACTGCTGCTGGTTCGCGTAGGGGTTGTAGCCGCCGTAGTCGTTCATGCTCGGCTGGGAGGCCTGGTTGCGGGTGAACTCGGCCTCGTCGATGAGCGTGAGCGTGAGCATGTCCAGGCCGGCGCGCCACTTCTGGATGGCGTCCGCGTTGTCCCTGGAGGCGGAGGCGATGATGGCCTTGCCGAGGCGCCGGACCATCGTGAGGGCCTTGAGTCGGTCGTCGGGCGAGGCCTGGCGATTGCGCAGGTTGATCGCGCGGGAGTTGACCTTGTCGATGATGCGCCAGCCGATGTCGGGATCGCCCCGGAAGAGCGTCGCGAGCCACGCGTCGGCATCGTCGGCGGGGACCTCGGGCAGGACGGCGAGCGCGGTGGTGAGGGCCTTGGTGCGCTGCTCGGGCGTGGCGAAGCCGAAGTCGAGGAGTTCCCTGCAGAGCTGCCAGCCCTTGAGGGAGGATTCCTGGCGCTCGGTGCCCTTCTGCGTCCGGGCCAGGGCGCGGAAGTAGGCCGCGTGCAGGTTCATGAGGTCCGCATCCATGTCCTTGCGGGCCTGCTCGATCGGGGCGAGGTACTCGACGGCCTCGATGGTGAGGCCGGCGGCGACGAGCAGGGATGCGGCGCGCTTGCGGTTCTCGGGGTCGGTGCCGCCGAAGTAGGTCGTGCCGTGGCGGATCTGGACGGCGATGGCGCCGGCCTCGGTGCCGCGCCGGTTGACGGCCTTCAGGATCGCGCCGAGCCGCGTGACAAGCTTGTCGGTGAGCGGTGCGGGCGAGGCCTCGGAGATGGCGAGGACCTCGTCGGGGACGAGCGCGGAGTCCGTGGCGGCAAGGACCGAGAGGATGTGGGCGTAGACGGGGACGGCGTCGGACTTGCACTCGGCCTTGAGGAACTCGCCCACGCCCTGCCAATCGCCGGAGACGACCAGCAGGCGGAAGCGCTCGGCGAGCTCGGCGTTGTGGGCCGCGATGAGGGCCTTCTGGCGGGCGGCCTCGGCGGACTTGGCCTTGGCGCTCATCGCGGATTCGCCGGCATCGGCGGCGGGCTTGTCGGCGGCGGTCTCGTCGGATGGGGCCGCGCCGGCCGGGGGCGCGATGCCCATCGCGGACATGCGCTCCATGAGCATGGCGCGCATGGACTCGGGGGCGCCCTCGATATCGATCGCCCCGGATGGGCCGTCGTCGCCGCCGGGCCCGGAGTCGGCGCCGGGGCCCCCCTCCGGAGAGTCGGGAACGGCTCCCTCGGCCCGCGGCGGTCCGACGGGGCGGATGGCGAGCGAGCGGGCCTTGGCCGCGATGGTGGCCCGCGCGGCGAGGACGGACTCGGGTGTGCGGGTGTAGTCCTGCTGGATGAGCTTCTTGCCCAGGTCGGTCTTGGGGCGCAGGGCAGGGTCGGCGTCCTGCTGGCCGCCGCGCATGCCGCGATAGGCCATCATGCCGGCGTCGTCCATGTCGGCATCGTCGTCGTCATCGGCGGAGCGCTGGGCCTGGTTGCCGAAGCGGCGGTTGAAGCCCGGCTGGGCGAACATGGCTCCGCCGAACTGGGCGAGGCTCTCGGCGGCGCCGGAGAGAGCGATGAGGAGGGCGGCGGTGAGGAGGACGTTGCGCTGCATGCGGTGCTCGGGAGTTCGAGAAGAAGGAGGGCATCGAGCCACGGGGCATCAAGGCATCGGGCGACGGGTCAGGAGCCCTTGTCGCGGTTCCTGGCCTGGGCGGCGGAGTCGGACTTGATCTGCTGGCGGGCGTCCTTCGGGGGGGACTTGCTCAGGCGCTGGGAGCGCTTCTTCTGGCAGCAGCAGTTGCACTTGCAGCACTTCTTTGGGAAGGGCAGGCCCTGGAGCTCGGAGAGGTCCATCCGCTCGAGGCGGATGACCTGCTCGTCGTTCTTGGTCGCGGAATCGGCGAGCTCCTTGTCGCCCGAGGCGGCGGCCGTCTCGGCGAGCAGGCGGAACTGCTGGCGGGCCAGCTCGGTCTCGGGCTTCCACTCGTCGGGGGCGGCGCCCTCGAGGCGCATCTGCCAGGCGGTGAAGTACGCGGCGGTGCCGAGCGCATCGCGGGCCTTGGTGGTGAGCGTGCGGGCCTCATCCTCGGTCATGTCGCCGCGGAGTGCGGGCGTGCTCAGCTGCTCGATGAGCGATTGCAGCTGATCGCCGGCCTCGACCAGGCCGTCGGTGTACACGCGGGCGCGGGCCTCGGCGACGGCGAGGCGGGCCCGCTCGGCGACGGCCAACTCCGGGAGGGCGTTCTTGGCGGCGGCGTACTCCTCGGCGGCGGTGGCGTAGTCCTCGGCCTCTTCGGCGGCGAGGGCCGCCTTGAGGTGCGAGCCGGCGCGATCGCGCGCGAGCAGGTTCTTGCCCATGCCCATGTGCAGGGCGAAGGCGGCGACCGGGACGATGGCCCATGCGGCCCAGAGAAATCGGCGGGTGGTGGTGTTCATACGGTGACTCCTTGGGGGAGGGATTGGATGTGCGATCGGGAGGGACTTGTCGTCGGATGACGGTGCGCGAGGCGAGGCGCTCCGAAGAACGCGAGCAGCGGGGCGATGAGCGCGAGAATGGATGCGCCGGCGCCCGCGGCGATGAGCGCGATGGTGCGCTCGGAGGCCCGCTGGTCTTCGTCGGCGCGGAGCATGGAGAGGCCGGCGAGGGTGGTGGTCGGCAGGTGCTTCTCGTTGCCGTCGTGGTAGATGCCGTGGAGGCGGGCGGCGAGGCCGCGGAGCGAGGAGATGTCCTGGCGCGAGGAGTGGCCCGCGATCGAGGTCCCGCGATAGGGGTTGCCGACGCCGAGCACGAGCGTGTCGGCGATGGCCGGCGGCATGGAGGGCGGGAGGGCGTCGGGGAGTGAGTCGCCGTCGGAGACGACGATGAGCGTGGCGGAGCGCGGCGGCCAGGCGTTCTTCTCGGCGAGCCTGGCGGCCTCCTTGACGCCGACGTACATGTTCGTCTGGCCTTCCTTGAAGGCGTATTCGAGGGGGAGATCGGCGAGGACGTTCTGCACGACGTTGAGGTCGCTGGTGTCGACGACGACGGTCTTCGCGGTGGTGTAGAAGGCGACGATGGAGACGCGGGTGCGCTCCATGTCGAGGCGCTGGAAGACGGAGCGCAGGACGTCGGCGGCGCGCTCGCGGCGGAGCTGCTTGCCGTTCTCTCCGGCGTCGCGGATGAACATGCTGGGGGAGACGTCCAGGGCGATGAGGAGGTGGCGGTCGGGCCTGTGGCGGGATTCGTTGAGGCGCGTGGGCGCCCCGTCGAGCGCGAGGAGCGTGAGCAGGCCCCAGACGGCCAGGCCGAAGGCGAGGGGACGGATGATGGGGACGGCGACCGTCCAGGCGCGCGGGCGGCCGGTAGGGAGGAAGGCGAGGCGCGCGATCCGGCGGATGCGGTGCGCGTGCAGCCACTCGGCGAGGGCGATGATGAGCGCTGCGGAGATGGCGATGACGAACGGGGCCATGGTCGGAGGAATCACCAGGGGGTCAGGCGGAGGCCGAGGAGGCAGAGGCCGTGCAGGCCGAGGAGGCAGAGCGCGGCGAGGGCGTAGGGGAAGAAGTTGTCGATGGGCTCGGGCTGCGTGGGCCTGGAGCGGGATGGATGCATCTGGTCGATGTGATCGAAGATGCCCTTGAGCGACGTCGGATCCGCGGCGTCGTAGACGCGTCCGCCCGTGGGGGCCACGACGTCGGCGAGCTGCGCGGGGGCCGGCGGCTCGCCGACGTTGATGGCGTGCACGACGATGTTGGCGTCGCGGAGGGCGGAGCCGATCTGCTGGGCCGCGCCGCCGTCGAGATCGGAGGAGAAGCCGTCGGTGATGATGATGATCAGGCGGTCGCCGGCGGTGGCGTCGATCCCGCCCGCGGTCTCGGGCTGGGAGGTGAGCACGTCCTTGGCGTAGAGCAGCGCGTGGCCGACGCGGGTGGAGTTCAGCGGGGGCGGCATGGTCGCCGGGTCAAGGAACGGCGTGGCGTTCTTGATGGCCGAGAGGTCCTTGGTGAGCGGGACCCAGCGGACGACCTCGCCGCCGAAGATCGTGAGACCGAAGGCGTCGCCCTTGCGGCGCGAGGTGAACTGGGTGATCGCATCCATCGCGGCGGTGTAGCGGCTCGCGCCGGACTTGCCGTAGCCGACGGGGCTGGTCATGGAGCCGGAGACGTCGAGGACCATCTCGATGCTCGTGAGCACGCGGGCCTGGCCGGGCGGGCCGAGGCGCTGCGGGCCGGCGAGGATGAGGACCACGGCCCCGAGGGCCAGCGGGGCGAACAGCGCCGAGATGGAAAGGAGGCGCACGAGGATGCGGCGCTGGCGCGGGGCGGCGTGGTCGATGGGGAGCGCGACGCGGTGGCCGGGGTGGCGGCGGAAGACCTCCCACGCCGCGAGGACGGCGGGGATGAGCAGCGCGAGGAGGACCCAGGGATGGGAGAAGGTCATGCGTGGACCTCCTCGGGCCTGTGATTCCGCGCGTGGCCGCCGGCCGGCGGGCCGTCGGGATCGTTGATCGGGGCCGCGGTGCGGTAGGGGGCCAGGAGGGCCTGCAGATCAACCTGCGGTGCGCTGGCCGCACCCTCGGGCCTGTGGAGCCAGACCTCGAGGTGCGAGAGGAGCGGGCCGGCCTCCCGGTGCAGGCGGAGGATGCCGATGCTCTCGGCGTGCGAGCGGTTGGCGAGGCTAAGGCGCTCTCGCCAGTGGGCGATGAGCAGGCGCTCGAGGCGGGCGCGCCTGGGATCATCGAGCGAGCCGGCCATGGCGGACTCCACCAGCGGGCGGAGCTGGTCGGCGAGCGT
>DASZWV010000335.1:0-20570 GCA_035546115.1 Phycisphaerales bacterium | reverse complement strand
GTGTTCACCGTGCCGGTGTTGCCGGTGATCGTGATCACGCCCGAGACCGGGTC
Organism: Phycisphaerales bacterium; assembly: GCA_035546115.1. Classification (GTDB taxonomy): domain Bacteria; phylum Planctomycetota; class Phycisphaerae; order Phycisphaerales; family UBA1924; genus UBA4658. The sequence goes on along the minus strand of DASZWV010000335.1, from coordinate 20,517 downwards.
GAGGCTCACGCCGGGGGTCGCGCCGTCGGGATTGGCGCCCGTCGTGGTGTCGATGTTCAGCGCGCTGGTCAGGAAGTCCATGAAGTCCTGCACCGTGCTCGTGCCGGTGACGGTGAACGTCGAGTCGCCGATGTCCTGGCTGCCCTTCTTGGCGCCGTGGACCGTGATGGTCTGCCCGGCGGTCATCATGGGGTTGGTCGGCGTGGTCGTGTCGGCGATGTCCACCAGGCGGGTGGTGGTCTCCAGCGCATCGCCGGGAGACGGCGCGGGCGAGGCCGAGGCCAGCGCGCTCAGGGCGCCGAAGGCGGATGTGCTCCCGTGCGTGGGAAGAGCCCCGCCGGTGTTCAGGTTTCCGCCGACGCGGACCTCCGACGTGGCCTCCGCGAGCGACATGATCCCGACCGGGATGTTGATCGTCTTGAGAACGCCCTTGACGACGTTGAAGTTCGCATCGACGCCGAAGCCCTGCACCTTCTCACCGCCGATGGTCACAAGGTCGTAGTTGCTGTTCTGGCGGAACGATCCGGCGCGCGTGTAGAGCTGGCTCCCGGCGCGGTCCACGATGAAGAAGCCCGACCCGTCGATGGCCAGGTCGCGCGGGTCCCCCGTCGTCGAGACCGAGCCCGGCGAGAAGTTGCGCTGCGTGCCGGCGATCTGCACGCCCAGGCCGATCTGGCTCGGGTTCGTGCCGCCCGAGTTGTCGCCCGGCGGCGACCCCGACGACAGCGATCGCGAGAACTGCGTCGAGAAGAGCATGCGGCTCGACTTGAACGCCGTCGTGTTCACGTTCGCGATGTTGTTGCCGATCACGTCCAGGTTGCGGGCGTTGACGGCCAGGCCCGTGAGGCCCGTGAAAAATGCGGTTGTGGACGCCATGAGCGGCTCCCGGATAGACCAGTTCGAACCTCAAGAGCTCCGCTCACGACCGGCACAACTCCGCGCCGGGCTCCGCCGGCTTGGCAACACTGGGGCGGCGCCTACGCGAGCCTCGTGCCGCGCGCCGCCCTCCGAACAAACCCGGAGGCTCACGCCGCCGGGAGCTGCGCCAGCAGCTTCAGCAGGCTCTGATTCCCCGCGGCAAGCCCCCCCGGGGCCGGCAATGCGCCCGCCGTTTGTGCGCTCGGCGCGATTCCCGCGCCGTTGCCGCCCGCGATCCCGCCGAGTCCTCCGGCGGCCGATGCGCTCCGCGCATCGCCAAGGTCGATAGCCCCGTCGATCCCCGTCAGCAGGCCGTTGTCCGGGCTCGCCCGGCCGGTGATCTGCCGCAGGTGCACATCCATGATAAACTGCTGCCCATCGATGCTCACCAGCGCCGTCCACACGCCCGCGGCCTCCAGCCGGTCGGCGCCGAGGCTCAGCCGAGCGAGCTGGTCGTCGCTGCACGTCACCCCCGAGTCCGACGCGACGCTCACAGGCGCCGCGCTGCTCAGCGTCCCGTCACGCGCCTGCTGCAGCAGGCTCGCGAAACTGGCGGGCGCCACGCCCGACTGCCCCGACGCCGCCGCTCCCGCGGTTCGCTGCACGCCCGACCCGAGCAGGCGCAGAAGTTGTGCCGATGCGACATTCATCGTGCCTCCGCGTGTGGATCAGTTCGCCCCGGTGTTGCTCGTCGATCCCGTCCCCCCGCTGGGAATGCCCGAGTTGGGCGGAAGCGTCGAGGGAACCACGGGCGGATCGGTCGTCCCGGTGCCGCCCGAGCCATCGGTTGTGCCGGTGGTGCCCGATCCTCCGGTCGTGCCGCCCGTCGTCGATCCCGTGGTCGTCGTCGTGGAACTCCCGTCGAGGATCGAGGCGATGTTCTTGAACGGCACGCTCCATCCGGACTGCAGATTCAACACCGGACCGCTGTCGGACTGGCTCACGGACTTCACCACGCCCTCGACCGGGTCGAAGTTCGCCGTGTACCCCTGGATCGTCTTGCCGATGAGGCCGCCCGCCGTCGAGAGCTGCCCCTGCTTGACCACGTCCTGCAGGTTCTGCTGCAACGACAGGTCCGCCTCGATGCTGCGCAGGCTCGAGAACTGCTGCAGGAGCGTGTTCGAGTCGTTCGGCTTGAGCGGGTCCTGGTTCTGCAGCTCCGTGAACATGATCTTCACGAAGTCCTCGCTCGTGAGCTCGCCGAATCGATCGGTGGTCGTGCTCGAGGTCGAGGTCGGGGAGGAACTCGTCAGCGAGTCGATTGCGGAAGCCATGGGAATGCTCCGGGCTGATGGCGCTACACCAAGGCGTCGACGCGGATGCGTCCATCTGAACCGACCGTCCACGGAAGACCCCCGAGCGTGACCGGACGCTCGGCGAAGACTCCCGCATCTGCATCCGCGCCGCCGGACTCCGCCGCGGCTCGACGCTCGTTCCCCGGGACTCCGCCCGTGTCCGCGCCCGAATGGGCCGAACCCTGATCCATTCCCGCAAACCCCGCGCCAGCGTTTGCCGCGTCCGGATGGCCCGCCGGTGTCGGCAGCCCGACGTCACGCTCCGGCATGCGCGGAGATTGCGCAACGACAACCTCATCCACGCGCAAGCCCCGCTCCTCCAGGGCGCTCTTCAGCGAGTCCATCGAGCTATCCAGGATGGCCTTGGCCTTCCCGCTCGACGCCTCGAACCGCGCCCGCACACCCGACCCGCCCTTGGAGCCGGACTCAAACTTGAGCTGCACCTTGAGTTGCCCCAACTGCTCGGGGTACAGGCGAAGCACGATCCCGCCGGCCCCGATGTTGACATCCCCCGTACCCGCCGCGGCCCTCGCCTGCTGCATCGCCAGCGCGATGCCGCGATCGACCTGCGCCTGGAGCGTCTTCTGGAACTGGGCCGCGGCGTCCTGCGTCGGCGTGTTCTGCGGTGCGGCCTGCGACGAGGCTCGAGCCGGCACGCCGACCTGCTGGACCTGCGTGATCGTGCGCGACGCGTCGGCCGAGGGCGTTCCTGCGTCGGGGCGGGTCGCCTCGACCACCGGAGCGACCGCCTCATCGGGCTTGGTGACGACCGCGGTTTCCACCGGCTTCATCTGCGCCGCCTGGGGCGCCACAACCTCCACGGACGCGTTGGGGGTCGCCTGCGGCGGAGCGGGATTCTGGGCGACAGCAGGCGCAGGCTCGGGCGCATCATCATCCGCCTGGCGTGCCGGCTTGGGCGCCGTGGCCGAGGCCGGCTCGGGAGGCTTGTCCTTTGAGGCCGACGCAACGTCGCGTGCATCCGCATCCTGAGCCTCGCCCGCCGACTTCGCCTTCGACTTCGCCGCCGCAGGGTCCGGCTTCACGCCCTGAACCGACGGATCCGCCACAGCGGCGGTCTGCGCCTTCGCATCATCGCCCTTGGGCTTGCCATCCGTCGCCGCCGCTTGCGCCCTCGGCGCTCGCCGCCGAAGCAACTGATCGAGCTGAGCGATGTTCGCGGGCGCGGACGTCGAGGCCTCGCGCACCTGAACTTTCCCGTTCTCCGCTGTATTCGATGTCTGCTTGGATGCGTCCTGCGCCGCGGCCTGCGCGGCCGCCTGGGAGGCCGCCGCGTTCGTCGAGGGATCCGGCGTGCTCGGCGCGGCCTGTTTCAGGTCCACCTGGTTGGGCTGGATCGCCGCGGCCTGCGCATCGGTCGGTTGCGGAGGGCTCTTCGTGTCCGTGGCGTCCTTTGCATCGGCCTTCGGATCCGAGTCCTTTTCGGCGTCCCTCTTTGAGTCGTCCACCTTTGCTTCGGGCGTCTGCGCGGTGTTCTGCGCGCTCTGCTTCGCTGCCGTGGTTGATCCGGACGTGGCTACCTGGGCCTGCTCATCGGCCGCGCCGCTCGCATCGTCGGTCTTGTCGGACCCACCGGCCTTGTCCGTGTCCTTCGAGTCGGCCCGATCGGTCTTCTTGTCGTCGCTTGGCTTTGTCTTGTTGCTCGGCTCGGAACGATCCGTCGGCTTGGCCGCGTCTTTCTTCTCGGCCGCCTTGCGGGTCTCCTGCTTTTTCTGGTGCAGCGCGTGCGCAAAGTTCGCCCGGTTGTCGACCGAATCGGCCGACTTCGCGGCAGGCTTTGCGCTCGCAAAGTCGATCTGCCAGATGGAGTCCTTGGACGTCCCCGAGAGCGTGCTACCGGCCTGGGCCCGGACTCGCTCCGTTGTAAGCAGGTTCGTTCCTGCCGGTTGTGCCTGCAAAGCCTGGGTCATTGAGGGGCGCCTGCGAAGACAGCGCGTTGGCCGCGCCGGGCCGACCGGGAACAACCACGCCCCGGGTCCTCAGACGCTCCAGCAAGTCCGCTGCCACGCCCGCGTCGGCCTTCACGAACTCGGCCAGCACCTTGGCCCGCTTGCCCTCCTCCATCTTCGCCATGTAGGCCACCACCTGCTCATCCTCCTTCCGGTCGAGCATGGCCTGGAGAACATCCTTCGCGTCCTTGGGCTTCTGGCCCTCGAGCGTCGCGAGCGCGAGCTGGAACTGCCTGGTCCCCTCGGCCTCCGCGATGCGCTTGCGCTCATCCGCGAACGCCTTCTTGTCCGCGGCCAACTGCTTCTCGCGCTCCTCGAGCTTGGCGATCTGCGACATCAGGCTCTCTCTCAGGTTCTCGAGCTCCTGCTGCTGCCGCAGCAGCACCTGCATCCGCTGATCGTCGCGGAACTGCCGCTCCGCGATCTTCTCCGCCGAGGACGTTGGCGGCCTCGCCAGCTTCGCCTCCTTCTCCGCCTGCTCCTCCGCCGCCCTCGCCTCGGCCTCCTTCGCGGCCTTCTCCGCGGCCTCCTCCTCCACGGTCTTCGAGAACCGCTCGCGCACCGCCTGCACGCGCGACGCATCGATCCGGTGCGACGCCTTCAGCCAGAGCAGGAACCCGCCGAGGGCGAGCAGGTTGACCACCGCCAGCGCCGCCAGGATGTTCCACGCCGTCCTCATGCCTCACCGCCTTCCATCGCGCCGCCCCTTCGGATGAACCCCTGCGTCGCCACCTCATCCACGAACCGCCCCTCGGCCCGCGAAGCCTCCTGCTTCCACTCCTCGTGCCTTCGCTCCCGCAGCAGTTCCACGGCACGCCGCGCACGCGCCGCCTTGAGCAACTCCTCCCGCGCACGCTCCAGCCGCTGATACACCCCCGCCAGCTCGAGCGCGGCCAGCCTCGCGCGCGTCGCCAGGTGCAGCGACGCGCCCGCCTGCAAGCGCACATCCTGGATGGCCACCGCGCCGCCGCTCCCGCCACCGCCCGCCAGCCGCGACCGCATCTCCGACCCCGACTCGACGATCGCCCGCTGCAGGTCGCGCAGCCGCGTCTCGACCTCCAGCCGCTCCCGATCGAGGCGCGCCACCGCGATCTGCTGCTCGCGCTCCAGCCGCTTGCGCTGCTCCAGCACGACCTCCAACCGGAATCGAAACCTTGCTGCCATGCCTGATTCTCTTCGCCCCTACGCCTCTACGCCTTCCCCTCTTTCCCCTTGACCAGTTTCTGATACTCCGCGCCCGCCTCGATCGCCAGCTTGATCATCCGGGACTTCGCGGCCTCGAACGGCTCCTTCTCCCGCGAGCCCTGCACGAGCAGTTCCAGGATCCGGTCGTGGTATCGGATCGCAACGTCCGTCGCCGGGTTCGACCCCTTCGCGTACGCCCCGATCTGGATCAGGTCCTCCGCCTCCTTGTACGCCGCGAGCAGCCGGATGATCTGCCGCCGAGCGTGCACGTGCGGCTGATCGCACACCTCATCCGCGACGCGGCTGATCGAATCCAGCACGTCGATCGCCGGATACTGGCCCCTCTGGGCCAGCTTGCGCGAGAGGATCACGTGCCCATCCAGGATCCCCCTCGCCGCGTCGGCGACCGGCTCGGTCATGTCGTCGCCCTCGACGAGGATCGAGTACAGGCCCGTGATCGATCCGCCCGAGGCCTCCATCGCCCCCGCCCGCTCGAGCATCCGCGCCAGCGCCGCGAACACGCTCGGCGTGTAGCCCCGCGTCGCGGGCGGCTCGCCCACGCTCAGCCCGATCTGCCGCTGGGCGTGGGCGAATCGCGTGATCGAGTCCATGAGCAGCAGCACGCTCTTCCCGTGCTCGCGGAAAAACTCCGCCACGGTGCACGCCACGTGCGCCGCCCGCACGCGCAGCAGCGCCGACTCGTCGCTCGTCGCCACCACCAGCACGCACTTGGCCAGCCCCTCGGCTCCCAAGGTGTGCTCGATGAAGTCCTTCACCTCGCGACCGCGCTCGCCGATCAGCGCCACCACGCTCACATCCGCCGCGGTGCCCCGCGCGATCTGCCCGAGCAGCGTGCTCTTGCCCACGCCCGGCCCCGCGAAGATGCCCAGCCGCTGCCCGCGCCCGAGCGTCGTCATCAGGTCCATCGCTCGCACGCCCGTCGTGAGCGGCTGCGACACCCGCCGCCGCTTCATCGGCGAGATCGGCTCGGGGTCCACCGGCCGCGGCGTCAATCCGTGCAGCGGACCGCCGCCGTCGATCGGCCTCCCCAGCCCATCCAGCACGCGCCCGAGCATCGACCACCCGACCCCCACGGTCTGCTGCGCGTGCAGCCCCACCACGCGATCCCCCGGCCGAATGCCGCCCGTCCCGGCGAGCATCATCACCACCGCGTGCACCCCGTCGAACCCGATCACCTCGCCCAGCGCGTGACGCTCGCCGTTGCCCACATCGACCAGCGCCCCCACGGGCATCGGCAGGTCGCGCACAAGCACCGTCAGCCCGCGCAGCGACCGCACGCGCCCGACGATCCGCATCGGCTGGATGCGCCGCACCGTCTCGATCTGTCCCTCGAGCCCGATCATGCCGTTTGCTTCTCGCCGGGAAGGAGTGTCTCCACGATCCGATCCAGTTGCACGCCCAGCCGCGCATCGATCTCGCCACCGCCCCATCCGCCCGCATCCGTGCCGGCCGAATCGACCTTTGTGCCCACGACGCACCCGCCGCGCTCGACGCCGGCATCCTCCACGATCTCCGCGTGCTTCACCGCGGGCATCGCGCCCATGAGCCTGGGCAGCGCGGCAGTCACCACGGCCCGATCCTCCGGATTGATCCGAACCACCACCTCCGTCGGCCGCACCACCACCGCCAGCGCCGCGCCCACCTGGTCCGCGACGACCGACGGATCGAGCGACACCGACCGCTTCACGATCCGCTCGGCGATGCCCACCGCAAGCCGCACCACGTCCCGCATCGCCCCCTGCACAAGATCCTCGCGCCGCGCCTCGAAGTCCCCCACCGCCGCCAGCCACGCGCTCTCGATCTTCGCGAGCCGCTCGCGATGCTCCACGAGCGTCGCCTTGATCGCCTCCTCGCGACCCTCCGCCCGGCCCTGCGCCACGCCCTGCTCGCGACCCGCCGCGAACCCTTCCTCCCTCGCCCCGGCGAGCACCCGAACCCGCTCCTCCCTCGCGGCCGCGACGATCCGCGCCCCCTCGACACGCGCCTGCCGGACGATCTCCTCGCCCTGGCGGCGCAGGTCGCCAAGATCGAGCACGATGGCCTCGCGAGCGATCATCCCGGCGTTGGCGTGCTTGATGAGAGCCATGAGAAAAAGGCGGAAGGCCGACAGGCGTGGAGGCGTGGAGAAGAAAAGCCGCTCGATCTCTCCGCCCGCACGCCGCTGCGCCTTCCTCGCTACACGACGAGATCCGACTCCCCGCCACGCCCGCTGATGATGATGTCCCCGGCGTCCTCGAGCCGCCGCACGATGTCCACGATCCGCTGCTGCGCCGACTCCACGTCGCTCACCCGCACCGGGCCCATGTACTGCATGTCCTCCTTGATGAGCGTCGCGGCACGCTCGGACATGTTCTTGAAGATCTTGTTCTGCAGCTCCTGGCTCGCGGTCTTGAGCGCAAGCCCCAGCTCGTCGTTGTCGATCTCCTTGAGGATCGACTGGATGCCCTTGTCGTCCACCTTGAGAATGTCCTCGAAGACAAACATCAGCCGGCGGATCTCCTCGACCAGCTCCGGATCGTCCGCCTCCAGCCCCTCCATGATGGACTTCTCCGTCGCGCGATCCGCAAGGTTCAGGATCTCCGCGACGGTGTTCACCCCGCCCGCCTTCTCCATCGACTGCGAGAGCATGTTCGACAGACGCGACTCCAGGCCCCGCTCCACCTCGCGGATCACCTCCGGGTTGGTCTGCTCCATGTTCGCGATGCGCTTGATCACCTCGATCTGCTTCTGCATCGGCAGCCCGCCGAGGATCTCCGCCGCCTTGTGGTGCGGCAGGTGGCAGACGATCAGCGCGATCGTCTGCGGATGCTCATCCTGGATGAACGTCAGCAGGTTCTCCGTCTCCGCCTTCTGCAGGAAACTGAAGGGCGTCTTCTGCACCTGCGTCTGGATCTGCTGCACCATCCGATTCGCCGTCTCCGCGTCGAGCGACTCCTGCAGCAGCGTCTTGGCGTAGTCCAGCCCCCCCTCGGTCATGAACTGCGAGCCCACCGCCAGGCCGTAGTACTCCTCCACCACCGCCTTGCGCAGCCGGTCGGGCACGCGCCCCAGCCCCGCCAGCTCGCGCGTCACCTCCTCCACCGCCTGCGGCGGAAGCTGCTTGAGCAGGTGCGACGCCGTCGCCGTGTCCAGGGTCATGAGCAGGATCGCGGCGCGCGAGATCCCCTTGAGCTCCTCCGGATTGTCCGGCAACTTGCTGTTCGCCTTCATGGGCTGCCTCTACGCCTGCACGCCTCTACGCCTTTCCAACCGCCTCTCTCACGACTCCTCGCTCAGCCACCGCGTGAACACGCTCGCCGCCGTCTGCGGGTTCGACTTCACCAGCGTCCCGATCTCCTCGAGCATCTTCCCCGTCTTGAGCGCATCGTCGTCGATCTCGATTCCCTGCATCGCCGTGTCCCCCTCCATCGCCTCGCCGACCACGTCCGTGCCCGCCTCCAGCGCGGGCGGCAGGCCGACCAGCTCCTCGGCCGTGGGCAACTTCGGCGCCCTGCCCGCCTTGCGGACCATCATGAGCATCATCCCCAGCGCGACGAACGCCAGCACGCCGAGCATCGCCGTCTTGATGATCCCGCTCTCGAGCAGCGTGCCGATCGTCCCGCCGCCGAGCAGGCCGAGCTTCCCACCGCCTCCTGCCGCCCCCGCGCCCCCCGTTCCCAGGCTCGCCATCGACACCGGGATCAGGAACGCCTTCACCGTTCCCGTGACGAGCTGACCTCCCACGCCGCCCCCGCCCGCATTCTGCGCCGCCCCGGGGCTCGCGCTCTCCGTTTCCACCAGCGGCGCGATCGACTGCTCGATCATCGACTTCACTTCGGTGTCAAACTTCGCGGCGATCTCCGCATCCGTCGGCTCCGCGGTGGTGGTCGTCGCGGGCGTCGGCACGCCGCCCCCGCCCGTGGTCGTCGACTTGCCCTGCTTGATCAGCGCCGCCACATACTCCCGCGGCACGCTCACCGTGACGTTGATCTTCGTCGGCCGGCCGGCCGGGTCCCGCTGAACCGTGCGGACCTCGCCGACCTTGTTCTCATACTTGTTCGTGCTCGACTCCTCCGTGGATGTCGAGCCGCTCGCCGAGTTCCCCTGGTTGACGCTCATCCCGACGTTCGAGTTCACCCCCGGCTCCGCCCCGGTCCCCTTGCTCTGGCTCGAGTTCGTGGTGGCCGTCTCCTCGGTCTGCATCGAGACGCTCCCCGCTCCCTTGGGCAGGTACTCGCTCTTGGTGAACTCCCGCCGCGCCGCATCCACGATCGCGTTCACGCTCACGATCACGTCCGGAATGTACCGCAGGTGCTCGCTGAGCTTCTCCTGCATCCGCTTCTCCACCGCAGACACCTGCTCGATGTACGACCCTCCCCCGCCCGCGGCCAGATCCTCGCGGCTCACCGCGTGGTACGACCGTCGGTTCTTCCCATCGATCACCGCGACGTTCTGCGGGTCCAAGCCGGAAACGCTCGCCGAAACCAGGTCGGCCAGCGCGTTCACCGTCTGCTGATCCAGCGGCTGGTTGCCCGTCGGGAACACCGCGACCTGGGCCGACGCCTTCTTCGCGTGCGCCCCGAGACCGATGTTCTCAGGAGGCCGCGACACCACCACGCTCGCATCCGCGATCCCAGGCATCGCCCGGATCACCCGCGCCAGCTCGTTCTGCAGCGCGACGTTCTGCTCCATCTGCTTGTCCGCCAGAGGCTTGAGCCAGTTGCTCGCGTTGTTCGCGACGAGACTGTCGAACATGACCTTCTTGTCGCCCGGCAGCGCCTGCTCGGCCGTCATCGCCGCGAGCGCGATGGGCTTCCGCTCCGGCGTGAGCATGACCTTCCCATCGCTCGCGACGGTGAACGGCACGCCCTTGCGGTTCAGGAACTCCGCCGCCTTCTGCTGATCATCCGAGGCCCCCGTCGGGAACAGGGCGATGGTCTCCGGCTTGCCCGTGTACTGGCTGATCAGGAACAGCGTCATCAGCATCACGACGCACAGCGCGCCGATCAACAGCCGCTGCGTCACCGTCAGCTTGCCAAGCTGCTGTCCAATCCTCGCGAGAATGGCCCGAAGTCGATCCATCCGGCCGCGGCCTCCTGCCGTCGCTGCCAAGAGTGTCTGGTCCCACGGGCGTCCTGCCCGTGTGCCGGGCGAGAAGCCCGATCCCGAAGCGCGCGATCACGATCGCGGGCACAATTTCGGTCCGCGAGGCCGATGCGCATGAAACGGATTCGCGACTGCTTCACATTGCGCCAAACGCGCAACTTTCGCCCGCCCCGCGAGTTGCCGCCGACCACCCCGCGCCCACGCTCATACGCGAAGCTGCTTGATCTCCTCGTACGCGCCCTGCATCTTGTTCCGCAGTTGTACGAGCATCTTGAAGGCCATGTCCGCCTTCTGCGTCGCGAGCATCACACCCTCGACGTCGTTCCGCTTGCCGGTCGTCAGATCCTCCACGGCCTTGGTCGCATCCTGCTGCAAGTCGTTCACCTGCTTGATGTTCTCCATCAAGACGTCCTTGAACGACGGCCCCGAGGCGTTGGTCTGCTCCGCCCCCTGCCCGCCGGACGGCCCGATTCCCCCGAGCCCGCCGGCCCCGCCCAGTCCCCCCGCGCCCCTGCCAATGAATCCCAGCGGATCAGTCATGCTCTTTCTCGGTCCTCAGTCCTCGCCCCGCCCTACGCCAGCAACCGCAATGCCTGGGCCATCATCGTCTTGGTCGCCTCCGCCGCCGCGATGTTGGCCTCGTACGCCCTCCCCGCCTCGTACGCGTTGAGCTGCTCGAACACCGGGTTGATCGAAGGGTACTTCACGAACCCGTTCCCATCCGCATAGGCATTTCCCGGCTCATACCTCAGCTCAAACCCAGGCTCCTGCTCGATGCTCGAGACGTGCACGCCCTGCGCCTTGCCCGCGGCCGTCGCCGCCGCGGGGTTCCCCGGAGCGAAGAACACCACCCGCCTCTGGAACGGGTTGTTGTTCCCCGCCGCGTCGAGAATGGTGTCCTTGTTGACGATGTTCTCGGTGATCGCCTCCAATCGCGTCCGCTGGGCGATCAGTCCACTCGTTGATACTTCCAAGGCTCCGTACATGTCTTTCCCCTTACGCCTCTACGCCTTCCGCTCTCAGACTCTCTCGCTGATCGCCGACTGCAACACCGCGTACCGGCTTCGGAGCAACTCCACCGACGTCCGGAACACCGCCACATTCTCCGACTGCTGGGCCATCAGGCTCTCAAGGTCGCGGTTGTTCCGGTCCTGGAACAGGATGTTCCCGCTCGCCGTGGAGGGATTCAGGCTCACGGTTCCATCCGCCGCCACCTTCACCTGGTCGGTCCCCTTGAACTCGAGCGGCCCGTTCTCGCCGGTCGCCTGCCGCCGCGCCTCGATCGCCTTGCCCAGCGCCTTCTGAAACTCCTGCGGCGAGACATCCAGGGGCCGGAAGTCCGGCGTGTCCAGGTTGGCGATGTTGTGCGCGATGACCCGCTGCCGCGCCCCGGCAAAGCGGGCCATCAGCTCCAGCGAAGGAATGGCCCCGGAGTTGGTCAGTTCCTGGATGAACACGGCGATCCTCCCGCAACGACGATTCCGCGCAGTTCCTGCGCCCGATCAACTCGTCACAGCCCGGCATCCACCAACTGGAGCTGCTTCCACTTCTTCAGCTTCAGGCCCAGCGTCCGCACGCCAATCCCGAGTTCCTGCGCCGTCCGCTGCCGATGCCCGTTGAACTTGTTGAGCGTCCGCACGATCGCATCCCGCTCGATGTCCTCGAGCACTCGGCCGCCGATCGGAATCGCCTCGCCGGGAACCGGGGCCGCCCCGACCGTCACCACCTCGACCGGGCGGCGATCGAGCATCCCCGCCATGCTCGACCCGTTGACATGCACCTGCCCGTTCATCGGCGCCGCCGCCGGAACCGTGCTCGCATCCAGCAGCAGCCACGGCTCGAGCATCGACCGCTCCACGGCCTCGCCGCGGCAGAGCACCACCGCCCGCTCCACGATGTTCTGCAGCTCCCGCACGTTCCCGGGCCACTCGTACCCCTGGAGCAGCGCGATCGCCTCGGGCGTGAACGGCTTGGCCTGCCGGCCCTCGCGCCGCGCCGTGATCGCCACGAAGTGCTCCACGAGCGCCGGCACATCCTCCGCCCGGTCGCGCAGCGCCGGGATGTGGATCGGCAGCACGTTGAGCCGGAAGAACAGATCCTGGCGGAAATCGCCCCGGGCCACGGCCTTGGGCAGGTCGCGGTTGCTCGTCGCGATCACTCGAACATCCACCCCGATCGTCATGCTCGAGCCCACGCGCTCGAACGCCCGCTCCTGCAGCACGCGCAGCAGCTTCGCCTGCACCCGCGGCGAGATCTCGCTGATCTCGTCCAGCAGCAGGGTCCCGCGGTCCGCCAGTTCGAACCGCCCCTTGCGCAGTTTCTCCGCGCCCGTGAACGCCCCGCGCTCATGCCCGAACAGCTCGCTCTCCAGCAGGCTCTCGGAGAGCGCGGCACAGTTCATCCCGAGGAACGCCTCCCCCGCCCGCGGCGACAGCTCGTGGATCGCCCTCGCGACCACCTCCTTGCCCGTCCCGCTCTCGCCGCAGATCAGCACCGTCCCGTGGCTCTCCGCCACCGCGACGATCTGCTGCTTCACGCGCCGCATCGCGGCCGAATCCCCGACGATCCGGTCCATCCCGCGCAGGCCGAGCGAATCCGCGCCCGCCTGCGGCCCCGAGGATGTCATCCCCTCCTCTGTCGCCGTGCGAAGCACCGCGTTCTCGCGCGCCATGCGGGCGTGCTCGATCGCCCGCTTGACGGCGATCACCATCTCATCCCCCTCGAACGGCTTGGTGATGTAGTCGAAGGCGCCCGACTTGATCGCCTCCACCGCCGTGTCCACCGCGCCGTACGCGGTCATCACGATCACCGGGAGCGCATCGTCGATCTCCCGCGCCTTGCCCAGCAACTCGAGCCCGGTCATCCCGGGCATCTTCAGGTCGGTGACGACGCAGTCCGGGCGACGCCGCGCGATCAGCTCCAGCGCCGCCGCGCCGCTCTCGGCCGTCACGATCCCGAACCCCGCCCGCTGCAGGGTCGCGCCCCCGCTGTCCCGCAGCATCTCCTTGTCGTCCACCACCAGCACCGTGCTCATGCGTCCTCCAGGACTTGTGTCCGGGTCCATTCCCTGGCCCGGGTGATTTCAACTCTCCGCGTCGCCGACTCGCCGCGGTTGCTCCGCGCCGACCGGCCCGACCACGCCTAGCCAACATCCGGCAAAAGCAGCTCCACGATCGCTCCCCCGGCCCCATCCGCGTTCCGCACCAGCACCCTCCCGCCGTGCGCATCCATGATCCGATGCACGATCGCCAGCCCCAGCCCCGTCCCCGTCGCCCGCGTCGTGAAGAACGGATTGAACATCCGCTCCATCACGCCCGCCGGAATCCCCGGCCCGCTGTCGTGCACCACCATCGCGACGAATCCCTTCTGCTTGCCCTGCGCATCCGGCAGCATTCTTCTCTCGACGGCGAGCCGCAGTTCGCGGCCACGCGCGTGATCCCCGGTCGCCTCCCGCATCGCCTCGATCGCGTTCCGCACGACGTTCACCAGCGCACGGTGCATCAGGTGGGCGTCGCACATCACGATCTCCCCATCCAGCTCCGCCGCCTCGTCCAGCCGCACCACGCGGATCGGCGGCCTCGCCGCCCCGCCCACGGCGCGAGCCTCATCGCGATCCCCCGCGAGGCACTCATCAATCGCCCGTTGCAGCAGCGCCCCGACCTCGATCGGCCCCGCCTCCACCCGCATCTCGCGGGAGAACGCCAGCACGTCGCACACCACCGCATCCAGCCCGCGCGTCGCCGCGCCGATCTTCTCCGCCAGCGTCCGCTCCTTCGATCGATCCTCCCCCACCGCCAGATCGTCCGCCAGCATCTTCGCGTACAGCCGGATGGAGCCCAGCGGATTCCGCACCTCGTGCGCGATGCCCGCGGCCATCTCGCCGAGGGCCGAGAGCCGGCGCGACCGCTCGATCTGCTCGTTCGCCTGCCGAAGCTCCCCCTGCAGCCGCACGACCTCTTCCTTGAGCGACTCGTGCGCCGCGTGCAGCTTCGCCGTCACCTCGTTGAACGCCGCGAGCAGCTCGGCCAGATCGCTCGGCGCCAGCGCACCCCCGCCCGCCCCCGGCGGGCCGACGAGCTTTGGCTCGAACGTTCCGTGCAGCTTCAACTTGGTCTCGGCCAGTGCGGTCATGCCCTGCACGCTTCCTTTCCACCCCACTCTCCCGCTCACGCGGGAGACACCTCTGAAGAAGGCGAGGACGGAGGGGGTACTCCGTGCCGCCACGAACAGTCTCATCCCCTGCGGTCCTGGAAAACCGGCCCCCGTGCCGCCCCGTTGGCCGCGTACGCCGCCGCCGCCCCCTTGGCCTTGGTCAGATTGGCCAGCTCGTCCGCCACGCCCGAGCGCATCCGTTCGAGCACGACGCGGTCTCCATCGTCGCGGGCCCGCACGCTCTCCACGAGCGCCGCGATCTTCCCCACACGCTGCACGATCCCCTCGCGCTGCGCCGGCGAGAGCCTCGCCAGCAGCGCATCCCGCTTCTCGCGGAACGGCTCGAGCGCGGTCCCGATCGCCGCGACCCGGTCGATCAGCGTCTGCCGCTGCCCGAGGATGCGCAGCAGGCCGTCGGTGTCGCCGATCCCCACGGCCTGCGTCTGCCGCGCGCTGAGCGAATCCAGGCCCACGCACAGCTCGCACTGCTCATCCAGCAGCTTGCTCACCCGCGGCAACCACCGCGAGGGCTCCCCGCTCTCGACATCCAACGCCAGCGCATTGTCAATGGTCCCGTGCATGATCGCCCTCCATGGCGCTTCGATCCTGTTGCAAACTCCCGGCTACCTTGCCTCGTCGTCACCACCCGTGATTTTCCGGCCCTTCCCCCCCGCATCTCCCTCCTGGCTCTCCCGCTGCCCGATGAGCGTCCGTGCCTCGAGCCACTTCTCCCAGTGCCGCTTCTCCATCGGCAGGTCCGGGTTCTGCCACACGCTGTCCGGAAACTTCGCGAGTTGCTGCCTCGCCCGCTCGTTGGCCGTCCGAGCCTCGGCCCACTTCCCCTCCGCCGCGTACGCGCTGACGATCTGCGCCATCGCCACCAGGCTCGACGGATCGTCGGCGTACTTGTTCCTCGCCGCGTCGTACGCCGCGATCGCCGCGTCATAGGCCCGCAGCTCCATCGCGCAGTCCCCCTCGTAGAAGTACGAGTTCCGCAGCTCGATCGCCTCCATCCCGCCGAGCGTCTTGCCCGATGCCTCCTTGGCCTCGAGCTCCGCCCGCACGGCGTCGTAGAGCATCCGCGCCGTGGTCAGGTGCTCCACGCGCGCCGCCTGCAGCGCCTCCACGTCGCTCTGCGGCAGCTTCTGGGTCGAGAGCGTCTTGCCGATCTCCACGCCCTCCCGCCTGTGGCTGTCGGCCAGCAGATACCGCACGCTCTCCATCCGCTCCGCCCCCCGGGCCCCCTCCGATGAGGCGGCATCGTCCTTGTACCTCTTCACCGCCTGCTCGAGCCACTCGATCGCCTTCGCGAAGCGCTCCGCGCGATAGTTCGACTGACCCAGCTCGATCAGCGCCTCGCGATACGCCTCCGACTCCGGCGACACACCCCGGCTTCCATTCACCACGCCCTCCAGCAGCCGCTGCGCCTCATCGTCGTTCGACGGGTCGCTGTCCGCCAGGAGGCACTGCGCCAGCGGCACGATCGCCGCATCCCCCCACGTCCCCGCGTTGCGTGTCGGGTCGTTGCCGCTCACCGAGTTCAACAGCTCCCGGTACAGCGCGGCCGCGGCCCCGAGCTCCGGCGGGTTCTTCGCGCGGAACACCTGCGCCAGGCGGAACTTCGCCTCGGCCTTGTGCGGGTCCGTGTCCGACGCCTCCTGCGCGTAGTCCGCAAAGGCCTTCTTCGCCTCGTCCAGGTCGCCGGCACGATCGTACGAATCCGCCGCGGTCCACAGGCTCTTGGACGAAGCGGCAAGGTCCGTTCCCGCCGCCGCGCGGGCGTGCCGACGCAGGTAGTCCCCCGCCAGGATGTAGTTCCGCCTCACCTCCGCCCTGGTCGTCGCATCCAGGTCCGCGACGGTGAAGTCTCGTCCGCCCGGCGATGCGCCCGCGCCCGCGGAGGCCGCGGCGTGGATCCGGGCCTCTCTCGCCTGCGCGAGCAGTTGGTCGCCGAGCTTCCGGCGCGCCGTCCCGATCGCCAGCAGCACCTCCGGCGGCGTCTGCTCCTCTTTGAACAGCGTCTCCGCGATGTCCGCGTACCGCAGCGCGCTCTCCACCTGCCCGGAGTCGAACCGCTCGTGGTACCGCTGCATCAGGCTCGTGAGCACGCGGTCCCGCGTCACCTCGCCGAGATCGCGCGGCCGACCCGCTTGCCCGCGCTCCTTCGGCGCGGCGGCGCTCTCAGCCGCCTGCGATCGCTCCAGCGCCGAATCCTTCCAGCGTCCCGTCACCCGCGCCACGAGTTCCGCGTAGTGCTCCAGCGACCGGTCGTCGTGCCGCAGGGCCGCCTCCACCTCCGCCGCGCCCAGAAGCGCCCGCGCGTACGGCTTGCCGCCCGAGGCCTGCCCGAACTCCCGCATCACCGACTCGAACTTCTCGCGGGCAAACTCCAGCAGCGCCGTCGGATCGTTCTCCGCCGAGCCCACCGCCCCGACGGCCACGCCGCTCTGCGCCAGCCGCGCCTGCAGAATGCCCAGGTCCGCGCGAAGCGGGCTCGACTTCTCCAGCAGCGAGTCCGCGGCGTCGAGCTGCTTCATCGCGTTCAGGGGCTGATCCGCCTGAAAGTACCCCCGGCCGAGCAGCACGTACAGCTCCCCCTGCCGCTCTCGCGGAACATCCTTGAGCAGCCCCACGCGACGGATGAGCTTGTTGATCGCCTCGTCCGCCTGCCCTGCGGCAAGCAGCAACTCCGCCTGGCGCGCCAGCACCCACGCCTTGTCCGCCGAAGAGAGCCCCGGGTCCGCCGCGAGCCGCCCGAGCAGGTCCAGCGTTCGATCCGTGCGCCTCGAGAGGCCGACGCCCCCGCGCGATCCTCCGCCCTCCGCGCCGGGGGCCACTTCTCCCGTGATGAACCCGGGCTCGGAGGCCCCGCCCTCCGTCATCCGCTTCTTTTTCGATGTCGCGCCGGCGACGATGATCGCGAGATCGTGATTCACGACCTCCCGTGTCAGCCGCATCTTCCTCGCGCTCTCGGATTCCGGGAGCGCACCGATTCGCTTGAGCGCACCGGGCGCCCCCGAGTCCGAATCGCCCTCGATCTCGTCCAGCGCGATCAGCGACTCGACCAGTATCGACACATCCGACGGATCCAGCGCCCTGCCTCCCCCCCCACGCTCCTCGCCCTTCCCCGCTCCGCCTCGGGCATGCTCGCCGGCCTGTGGATGCGCGGAAGCGCCGCCCTGTCCGTCGCTCCGCTCGCCCGCGCCCGCCGTCCCGCCGCCCTCTCCCAGCGATTCCGCGTGCTCATAGTCCTGCACGATGATCCGGTCGTTCTCGATCCGGTTCAGCCCCAGCGTCGCCTGCGCACCCGCGAACGCCCGCGCCCGCGCGAGGTAGAACGCCCGCATGTGGGCATCGTCCGGGTTCCCAAAGTCGATGTACTGCAGAACCTCCTTCGACGCCAGTTTGTCGATCGCCTCCTGGTAACGCTTCTCCTGGACCAGCGCCTTGGCCTCCTCCAATGGCAGGTCCGAGGGCGCCCGCGGCCGTCCCGCGAACGCCACCGCCAGCCCGGCCACCAGAAGCAGCCCGCCAGCGGCTAACGTCGGAATCGGCCAGATGTTCTTGAACGCCGGGAGACCCACGCCCGGCGGCGCGGCGGCGGCGGCGCCCCCGGGCGCATGGCCCACGGTGCCCTCCGCCTTTCGACCGCTTTCTGCCCGCGACTCCGCCACGGCCTCAGTCCTTTCTCCGGCGGTCTCCTTCCCGCCGACAGGCAATCCTTGCCGATCCGGGCCGGGCCGCGACCTTGTATCGGGCCGCCCGTGTCCAATCCTTCATCCTTCGCGCGGCTTCTGCGCGACCCAGCGAGCCGCGGGGCGCAAGCCCCGCTCCGCCCCGCGCTCAAGTTCCTGTCCATTCCTCCACCACCATTGTTCGCGCCGCCAGGTCCCCCGGGTGCCGCCCGGCCGAATCCAGCAATGCCAGCATCGCCAGCACCGGCACCGTCCATCGCACGAGGTTCCGAACCAGCGCCTGCCAGAGCGCGGGCCGTCGCAGTACGAGCTTCCTTCCCTCACCCCCGGGAACCGTCCACACTCGCGCATCCACCACCCGCAGCCCCATGATGAGCTTGCCCACCGACTGCCCCGTGAGCCACTCCATCACGCTCGTGTGCACGATCGTCAGCAGGATCACCAGCCCGAGCGGCCGAAGGTCCGCATCGCCGCCCGCCGCGACCGCGCTCCCCAGCGGCCCCGACGGCGAGAGGAGCCCGAACGCCCCCAGGCCGAGCGACACCGACACCCCGATCACGCTGGGAATCAGGTCCAGCGAGGCCGCCACCAGCCGGCGCACCGGGTTGACCGGCCGCACGCCCTCGGCGACCCTCACGTCGACCGCGCCCCTCGCCGCGGTGCCTCGCAGGATGAACACGAGCACGCCCACCATCAACAGCACGCCGATGATCGTCAGCGCCTGCAGCCGACGCATGTGGTCGCTCTCGCCCCCCTTGGCCGGTCCCGAATACAGCGTCGCGCCCGTCTCGCTCGAGATCTCTCGCAGCGTCAGCGGCTCGGCTCCGCCGACTCTCTTGGCCCGCCACGCGAGCGTAAGCCGCCCGGGTCCGAGTTCCGGCGCCCCCGGCGCGCTCATGGGCACGATCGTGCACGACTTCGGCACGCTCCCCAGGTTCGCCAGCACCGCGGGCCCCGCGACCCCCAGCGAATACAGCGTCGCCTCCTGGTTGCGCCCGGCGCCGAGGCTCAGGTCCAGCAGCACATCGGCCGCGGGCTTTGATCCCTCGATGAACGCCAGCCGCAACGGCCTCGAGACCCCCTCGCCGGGCGCGTGCGAGCCCGCCAGCGGCCGCACCTGCTTCATCCACTCGAAGTGAACGGCCGGACCTCCATCCGCGCTCGAATCCACCGCCCGCGGTCGCCCCACCCAGATCGAGACGTCATCCTCTCCCGGCGCGGCCAGCGCGATCGCGATTCCGTCACGCCAGGACAGCATCCGAACCGTCTCGCCCGCCGATGCGACCGCCTCGCCCCGCGAGCCCGCCGCCGCCCACGACGGCTCCGAGCCCTTCGCCGATTCCCACGGCGCATCCACGCGGACCCAGCCCTCGGGCCCCAGGGCCATCAACCGCCCGCCGTGACGAGTCGCTCCATCCTTCGTGCGATCCACCAGCAGCACCGCCAGCGACACGAACGGCGCGTACGTTCCATCCATCGCCGCCGCACCCGCGATGTCGCTCCCCGCCCGGTCGCTCGCGTGCGACGGCAACACCCTCGCCCGCTCCTCCGGCACGAACATCCCCACCAGCCCGCCGATCCGCACCGCCGACATCGTGAGCACGCGCCGGACAAGACCGTTGCTCGCGTCGCTTCCCTCGCCCCGCGGCTCCTCCGGGAGCACGACGTACACGCTCTCCTGCGCCGCCGCCATCACGTCCACGCCCGCCACCCCGCCCGCCAGATCGAACTCCGCCGCGCGACGGACCACGCCCCCCTCATCCGCGCCCGCCCCCGTTCCAAGCCGCGGCGGGAAATACTCCAGCACAACGCGCTCTCGCGGCGCCCCCCCATCGCCGGGCGCCTCTTCGCGGAGCGTCATCCACCCGTGCCCGCCGACGACGTCCAAGCCCGGCGGTGCAATCTGCGCTCCGGCCGATGCGACGGCGATCGCGATCGCGACCAGCGCCGCCGCCCACGGCGGCGGCACGATCACTCCGCGCCGACTCCAGACAATCGCCATACGCAGGATGCTATCGCCCGCCGGCGGGCGATCCGCATTTCGCCGGCCGTTCTACTTCTTCTTGTCCAGGTCGATGACCTTGTCCACCGGAAACTTGTCCAGGATCACCGACAGGTCGAAGGCCTTCTCGCTGATCGGCCCATCCTTCACGCCCGTGAGCGTGATCCGCGCCTTGGTCTTCGTCTCCAGGTGCGTGA